>SVED01000077.1 GCA_015057515.1 Lachnospiraceae bacterium | reverse complement strand
ATAGTAGCAGGTGCTAGCACCATAGCGATACTAAAGAATACATTACATTTTCTCATCCATTCTACATAACACTCTGAGCCCTCCCTTGCAGCAACCACGAATCTCTCATAGGATGATTTTGCCTTACCAAAGGCCTTTATAACCTCTATACCATTTATGTACTCCACTGCAGTATCATTAAGCTTCTTAGTTTTGTCAATAGTGTTTTGATAATCACTTTCATAATCAATCATCATTCCCATATAAGCTATAAGTCCCAGTACCAGTGTAGTGAATGAAGCAAGGCCCATACGCCAATCTATAGTAAATAGATAAATAGCCATACCCAAGGTTCCAAGAAGACTAGATGTAAATTCTGGCACGACATGGGCTAAAGTGGTCTCTATGCTGTCTATTCTCTCTACGATAACATTCTTCAATGAGCCTGAAGGTGTATCAAGAACATAACCTAGTGGCAGCTTAGACAGCTTTTCACAGGTTTGCTTTCTAATATTTCCTAATACATGAAATGTAGCATGGTGTGAAAGACTTGTAGATATTCCGTGGAATATAACTCTTGCAAGCCACAAAATAACCAAGGCTATAAAGTAGCCAATATAACTATTCCAATCCCTGTTGCCTCCTACAAGCTCCTTAATAATATCTGCCACAATTATGTATGGCACTATACCACAGACCACTCCGCATGTGGCAGTGATAATACTTAACACATATTTACTCTTATGTGTGCTGGCAAATTCCATTATCCACTGAGCTGTGGATTTTTTCTTTGCTTCATTCATTTTATTAGCCTCCTAATAATTAATATTTTGAGTTAGTTTCTACTAACCACTTATCTAAAAAATATATTAGTTAGTGGAAACTAACCAGCATTCTAAAATTAATGGGGTTATTCCAACCCCATATAAGCTGACCATCCAGCCTGATAAAATTTAGTTATTTCCATAGCGCATTTCATAGCTTCTTCAAATGGCACATCGTGAACTATTAGTTCAAAGAAGGAATTATACATACCACTTGTTATGGTGTGTTCAAAAATTGTATTAATGTTAGGTGCTGGCATTCCAGCTTTAACCATAAATTTCATAAAATTATGAGTGCTTTCAATCTCCTTCTCAACTAACTCATGTAGAAAATTTTCATATCTTGTACCAGCTGCCGAAGTAAGCAACAGCTTCATCTGTGGCAAATGTTTGTAGGCATACTCCATACCGTCCTTAGCATAGCGCTCACTATAGCTTCCCATAAGAGCCACTTGTTCCTCTGGTGACAAAGTATTAAAATTCTTTTGAATATCATCATAATGCTTTAGAAAGTACTCTGCTATAGGACCAACCAAGGCCTCAAACAACTCCTCTTTACTTTTATAATATCCATAAAATGCTCCTGTGGTAACTCCGGCTTCCTTTACGATGTTTCTTAGTGAAGCACCCTTAAAGCCCTTCTCCTGAAATTCCTGCATAGCTATTCTATGAATCTTTTCTCTTGTTTCCTTTTCTGACAATACATCATCCCCCAAAAAGCAAAAATGTAACAGTGTTATATAACACTGTTACATTATCATACATTAAAAGCGCTGTCAACACAAATTTTTACTCTCTGTTCTTCAACACTTCAGCAAGATTTACCTTATTCAACCTTCCCACTAGTAACTGATTTATAATAAGATACACAATTATAACACCTGCGTATATTATGCCATACATTCCCACAGAGAATTTTACATCCATACCACAGGCTACATTTGCAACCATTGGCGGATAAAGCAAATCCATAACCTTCTTAGCAAGCGGAATACAGATTAATGCACCTACAGCTATAACATAAAAGTTTCCGTTAAGATAAAGCTTCTTAATCTCCTTAGTACGATATCCAAACACCTTAACCATAGAAATATTAAAGGCTGAGCGGTCAATCATAACCTTCATCATAAGATACATAACTAAGGCAAATATTATCACTGAAAATATGGTCAGCATGCTAATCATGCCCTGCATCTGAGCTATAAATACATCTGCTGATTTCTCAATATCTGTCTTTGTTGTTACACCATATAGTCTGCCTGGTTCAATATCAAGCTCATGGTCAGCGAAAACAACATTGTAGTATGTGTCCTCCTGTCCAAACATATCTCGCATAACATCTATATCCATAAAAACATAAAAGCTTGTAGAATACTCAGCTATATCCTTAACTGTAAATGCATAATGCATTTTCTCCTCTTCATCCTCTACAGTAAATACATCCCCTTCACTTAATGCATATTTTTCTGCCATTGCTGAGGAAATAACTATTTCACTTTTACTGTCAGTAAGGTCCACATCAAAGAAAGGATTATCATCTGTTATTCCTAAGATTGTCACATCAAGGTTGTAGCCCATATTCTCCTTCTTGACCATCTTTGAATAAGCCTCATACCCACCCTCCGGTATCTCTTCTTCCGGATATTTCAAGGTGTACAGGTACTCAAATTTTGTATCCTTCTTGTTATTCTCACTAATATTGTTACACATCATATAGCAATTGAGACCAAGCATAAGAATTAAAAGGGATACAAACATTCCTCCCAAAACTGTAAGTGATGTTCTAGCCTCTCTCATCATCTGACGAATACGGAAGGTTCCTACAAAGCCAAGTTTGCCAAGCTTAATATGCTTTGTCTTCTTAACCTTCTTCTCATTACGAAGCATGGCAAGGGCAGGCTTATTTAACTTAGATTTAATTACGAAATAGTTTACTATTACAGCCATGATAGGTGGCATAACCAAGCCATATAATATAAGATATACAGGACAAATTTTACCCATATTAGGTATGGAGAAGTAATCATAACAATTACCGGCTATGGTGCTACCACCTATGGCATTAAAGCCTAATACACTACCTATAGCACTTGCTAAAAATGTTATAGCAACAGGCAGGAAAAGATAATGCTTAATTAGCTCCTTATTCTTCACTCCTAGAGAATACAATGCTCCTATAGTAGTAATCTCCTTCTCAATACCATATACAACAAATACCGAGATTACATATGCAAAAAGCACAATAACTATAACTCCCGCTAATAATCCCGCCAGCTTATTAATAATCTGATCATTGGCGGCAGCCATAATTCTAGGATTATCCTCAGCCTTGACAAGAGTTTTCAAGCTACTAATCTCTACATTGAAGTACTCATCTATAAGCTCATCTGTACTCTCCTCAAGTTCCATAATTCCTTCATTTAGAGAAGTAGCACCATCTGCTACATCTGATATACCCTCATCTAAGACAGTAATTCCTGTCTTATTTTCAGCTAAGGAATCCATCGCCTCCTTAAGGTCGTTTGAACCCTCTACAAGTTCATCAATACCATCCTCAAGCTCTTTTCTATCAGCTGTTTGCTCTTTGTAATACTCTTGAAAAAACTCATCCTCTATAGACTCTGCATCTACAGTTATATTCTCTAAATAGTCCCTTAATTCATCATGTGTCATGCCATTATTTAACAGATATGAATATACATATTCCTCTGCCTTAAGACTTTCTCCACCTGCAAGAAGCTCCTCATATAAGCTGTCTGTTACAAATGCAGTACCGAACTGAACACTATCCACACTTGCATCAGTAAAGCTCTTAAGAGGCGCATCATAATCCGGAGTACACCCAATACCAACAACCTTTAGCTCCTTGCCACCGATTATAACCGTATCACCAACATTTATGTTATGCTCATCACAGTAACGACGCTCTAAACCAACCTCATTATCATTTTCAGGTAATCTGCCATACACAGCCTCATAGAGATTGATATTTTCTCTGTTCTTAAATAATCTTAGGGTGCTTGCATCCTCCATAAGAAATTCTAGATAAAACTGCTCCTCAATAGTTACACACTTACTTTTAAGCTCTGAAATCTCTGACTCACTAAGTGGAAGAAACAAATTAAACTGTCCATCCTCAACACAGTTTTCTTCACAGGTTTTCTCAGAGCCACGAATCATAGTCTCCGCTGTGCCAATAAGGGAAATAATAAGATACATACAAAGTACTATTATTGCACCCAGTGCCAGATATCTAAATAAATTTTCCTTTAAATCTCTTAAGATTCTCTTTCTTAATACCTTTTGCATCTTATAAATCCTCCAGTTCCATAGCAGGTACTCTAGTCTCGTTAGTGTATTCCTTGCTTATTAATCCATCCTTAATTCTAATCACTCTATGTACCATATTTTTAATAGAATTATTATGAGTTACTATAAGCATAGTAGTTCCATACTTCTCATTTACCTTCTCAAGAAGAGCTAGAATATCTCTTGAGGTCTTAGAATCAAGTGCTCCTGTTGGCTCATCACAAAGTAAAAGCTTTGGATTCTTAATTAACGCTCTAGCTATGGCACAGCGTTGCTGCTGTCCACCAGAAAGCTGTGATGGAAGCTTGTTTTGATGTTCTGTAAGCCCTAATGTCTCAAGAAGCTCGTCCATATCAAGAGGCTCATCTGTAAGATACTCACACACCTGAATATTTTCTCTAACGGTTAAGTTTGGAACCAGATTATAGAACTGAAATATAAAGCCCAGCTTATCTCTTCTATAATCAGATAGCTGACTTTGCTTCAAACCAACAATTTCTGTTCCATCCACTACTATACTTCCTGAGTCAACCAAATCAAGTCCTCCGATACAGTTAAGAAGTGTTGACTTTCCGGAACCACTGGTTCCCTGAATAACACACATTTCTCCCTGTTCAATACCAGTATTTACGCCCTTTAAAACCTGAATGTAGCTTCCTCCCTCTCCGTAGCTTTTCTTTAAATCCTTTACCTCTAAGTACATATCTTTACTTCCTTTCTGAAAATATTTTATTTTTGTTGTAGTTAGTTTTTGCTAACTCATTATTTAAAATAAAACTGCCAATTATTCTCGTGTATAATTACCAGTTAATATTACATAACACTGTTATCTAATTGTTATGTTTTTAGGACTAAGTCTACGACCCAGTCCCTAAACTAATTACTAAATAATCCAATCCACCCAGCAGCCCTATATGCTATACTCTGTTGCATAAACAACAATGCCTGTTGCTCATTATCTATATGAGTTATCATGTACACAAACATATCAATCTGCTGATGGGACAGCCAATGTATTACTCTATCATCAATATGATTATCCGGATTAACCTTTTCCATATGGTCAGCCATATTTCTATAATGAATCTCCACAGTATCGACAAATCTATCAACAATCCCCTCGTAAGGTGATCCCTGACTCTTAGTAAGCAACATCAAAACATCATCCCTATGCTCGTACATAAGGTGAACTATCTTCATAGTATCCTCGTAATCATTTGAGCTATCTATATCATCAAGATGATTTAGAGCACCCATCTCGGCCTGTTCATTCTCATCGGAAAAATGACCACTCATAACTGAATATATTGTCTCTACTGTCCCTTTTACCAGCTGCTCAAATAAATCTGCTTTATCCTTAAAGAAGAAATACAGCGCGCCCGTTGTAACTCCGGCATTCTTACAGATATTTCTAAGAGATGCATTCATATATCCTTTTTCTATAAACTCCTGCCTTGCACTGGCAAGAAGCTTGATTTTTGTGTCCTTATCCTGTTTCAATTATTTCACTCCATAAAACAACATAACACTGTTATGTTACTATATTCAAATCAAGTTGTCAACCATATTTTATATAAAAATATATTACTGAAAAATATATTACACAAAATATTCGAACCACTACTTATCACTTATCTCAATCACCTGATATCCGGCCTTCTCAATTACTTCTTTTAGCTTCTTTTTCTTAACCTTTACACTGCTGCCACCACAGCCTAAATCCTCCTATGTTAAAATCCAAAATCCTTATAATCCTCAGGTGTGTATCTGTGATAGGTTACATGATTTCCTTCTAATACAACACAGTATCTGTAATTATCTGGCTTTCCGTCTTCAAAATATATTAGATAGTCAAACTCTCCATTAGACATTTTCTCCATATGAACACTTTTAGAATGTCTGTTAAATATTTCAAGAAGCTGCTCTAAGGTACAACCATGATGTCTAACCGCGTCAATGAGCTGTGCTAGAAAGCCATTTTTATTAATCCTATTATGCACATACTCTGCACCTTCTGGCGGAATAGCTAGACAAAATCTTTCATCGCTATTCGTTATCCCAACCTTACCTAACTCTCCTTGACATTTATCCGAAAACTGTTGCAAAAGCACCCTCATCTCATCCTCGTCACATTTTTTTCCTAAGAAATTATTAAGAGACGCTAATGGATAATAAAGTCTTATCGTTTCCTTTAGATAACCAAGCTTTAACTGTTGTTCCTCTATCAAATCTATTATATTTCGCTCTAATCTATAAAAATCCATATTCTTTCTAATTAATTTTCTCCACTCTTGTGTTATCAAATATCTCAATACCGAAAATCTCTATAGTTTTCCCAACTAGATATTCACCATCAGCACTATGTATAGCATGATAATTACATTTTTTCGACCATATTATTAAGCCATACTCCACTCTTTACCATAAAGAATCCGATTATAGCCTTTATAAATTCTAAGCTTTGTACTAGTAAAAACACCAGCGCTATCCCCAAGCTGGTGTACTTGGCAAGCAGCGTAGCCACAGGAATTACAATTACCCACGTATAAACACTATCAAAAAGGAAGGTAATAATAGTCTTTCCTCCTGATCTTAGTGTAAAATAGCTACAGTGACAGAAGGCACAAACCGGCATTATTATAGCCGATATAGTTATAAATGTTCTTGCCAAATCCTTTATGCTTTCCTCGGTCTCATATATATTCGGAAAATATCCACCAACAATAATCATAATTACAGCCACAAAAGCACAGGCAACAACACTAAAGAACATCATCTTTCTAGCCACATCCTTGGCTTCGTCAATAAGACCTGCTCCAAGTCTCTGACCAACCACTATGGCTATACAGGCACCAAGCTGAATATAAACTACATTGAAAAGATTTGTTATGGTAGATGAAATATTCTGAGCTGCCACAACCTCTAAGCCCCTGACTGCATAGCATTGCACTATAGTTGCCATACCTGCTGCCCATAAGAACTCATTTATCATAAGTGGAGTTCCTGTAATAAGAATATCCTTAAGTATTCTCCTTGGTATGCTGAATCCCTTATATGCACCTTTAATGTATGGATTCTTCTCCTTATGAGTATGAGTCCATATAACAACTATAATAAATTCTGCAAATCTCGATATTACTGTTGCTATGGCTGCACCCTTCACACCCATGGCAGGCACAAAACCGTCTATACCAAATATTAAGATAATATCAAGTACTAGGTTAGTAAGCATAGCCGCTATACCTGCAGCCATAGGAATCACTGTATGTCCAGTCTCCCTTATGGAATTAATATAGGTCTGACTTAGGGCAAAAGGAACAATTCCTATCATCATTATACCTAAATATTCTTCACCATACTTTAATGCAAGACCTATATCTCCCACATCACCACTGTCTGTAAGATACAGATTAATAAGCTCTGTTCCTGCAAAGAAGAAAAGATTCAAGGCTATAACTGTTATAAATACTGCCGCATACATTTTGAATCTAAATGCATACTTTTGACCTTCGTAATCTCCTTTACCGTAAAACTGTGTTCCAAATATTCCAGCTCCTGATACCGCACCAAATATAGCTATGTTAAATACAAATATAAGCTGGTTAACTATGGCAACACCAGACATCTGCTCTGTACCAATCTTACCAACCATAATATTATCCAGAAAGCTGACAAAGCTTGTTATGGCATTCTGTGCAATCATTGGTAGGGCTAGACCTATAATGTACCTATAAAACTCCCTGTCTCCTATAAACTTTCTCCTAAATTCCTTAAGCATAGGTATCACCTCGCATTTCAAGTATAAACATTATCTCCAAGTAATAAATGCAAAGATAACACTTTTGCAAATGGATGTCAACTATACTGTAGGTATAAAAAAGTAAAATATGCACAGCTGGATATTTTTATTCTACATTTTTCAACGCATCCTCCATAGGAATTCTCTTAACCTTCTGCATCTGAAGGAAGGCAATAACTGCGTAGGATGCTATACCTGCAACCACTACCAAAACATATTGGCTAATTGGAACATAGTAGGTCATCCAGCCTGAATACATAAAGAACATATACTCTAAAAGTACAGCCATAACAGAATCTAATAACGGCATAGTAACAATAAGAGATGCTATAACCACAATAGCTGTTGTTATAATATAAAGCTTATTTATCTCCTTATTGTCATAGCCAAGTATCTTAACCATAGATATGCTTTGAGAGTTCTTCTCAATTACTATCTTTGATAACAGGTAAATGATAAGCATAAACATAACTATTCCCATTACGAAAAATAATCCCATCATATTACCCATGGAATCCATAAGCTGTCTGGATAATTTATCCATATCATCCTTTGTTATAACTGTTGCAATTAACTTATCATCAATATCAGTAATTTCCTCATTAGAGAAATATCCATTAAAATATCCCTCCTCATAGCCAAACAAAGTATTTAACTCCTCCTCAGCCATAAATACAGCTATTCCTATAGAATAATCATAAACACCTTTAACTTTAAATTCGTATTCCTTATCTTCAAACTCTTCTTTCAAGGTTATTGTGTCGCCTGCCTGAACATCGTACTTTTCTGAGTATGCACTTGATATAAACACTGTATTTTTTTCAAAATCTACATCAATATATTTACTATCTTCAACTACACCGAATAAGCTCACCTGCTCAGTAAAGCCTCTGGTCTCTAAGGTCTTTAAAGAATAGGCTGTAAACTGTTCTGCGCTTTCATTATCTGTTTCGGATGGCATTTTCAATATATACTGATATTGACTAAGCATATTATCAGAAAGTTTCTCACTGTGATTTTTCAAAAGTGCAGGAAATGCTAATCCAAAAATCATTATTACATTAGCCAAAAGTACACCGAATACAATTGTGATATAATTAGGCATATTTTGGAATATTATTCTAAGTCTAAAGCGCTTCATAATACCAATCTTAGTATTAAGTTTAAATGCCTTCTTATTCTTTTTCCTGCTAAGATCACGTCTAATAAATCTTAGTGGAGAAAGCTTAAACTTTCTAACAAGTATAAGGAAATTAATCAAAAACATTATCACGAGCGGAATTACAGTTGTACTAACAAAAGCTTTTGCATTCCAAAGTACCTCATAAGTTGTAAGACAATAGCTGTTATAATACATATCCGCCGCAAAATCTTCCATAAGGGTATAACCTAATATATTACCTACCACTGCCGCTATAAGAGTAACCAACATAGGCATAGTAAGATAATGTCTTATAAGCTCACCTTTGGAATACCCCGATGCTCTAAGAGTTCCTATAACTGTTGATTCCTTTGTTATAGTATTACTAGTTGTGATGGCAAATATAAAGGCAATAATTGTAACAACAAGATATAAGAACACTCCAAATATCAGCTTATCTCTGCCCATATCATTACCTGTAAACTGAATAGCCTGATTATTATAAGCAGGAATATAATTCTCAAGCATTGTATACTGTAACAAAGACTCCATTAACTCATCTGACATTTCTTTAGCCTCTACATCATCAACAGGTCTTTCCTCATATCTCCAGGAATAACTAAAGTGA
>SVED01000076.1 GCA_015057515.1 Lachnospiraceae bacterium | reverse complement strand
AGCGCCAATGGGAGCACCAGCGCCAATGGGAGCACCAGCGCCAATGGGAGCACCAACGCCAATGGGAGCACCAATGCCAGGTGGAGCAAAGCCGATGGGAGCGCCAATGCCAGGTGGAGCAAAGCCGATGGGAGCACCAATGCAGGGTGGAGCAAAGCCAATGCCACCTGTAGGAGGAGCGAAGGCACCTGCAGTAAAAGCTAAAAAGTCAAAAGGCACTATAGCTTATATTGTTATCTCAATAATACTTATTTTAGGTTTAGCTGGAGTTGGTGTTTGGGGTTATTTCCACTACACAGATAAGTTAGATAAGGCTGAAAAGGATAGAAAAGAAGCTGAAGAGCAGCTTATTATTGAGTATGAGGCAGAGATTGATTCTGTAGAGAGTGAGAATACAACTCTTGCTATGGAAGTTTCTGATTTAGAGGCAGAGGTTTCAAGCCTTGAGTCACAAATTGCTGAATTAGAGTCATCTGTTTCAGGTTACGAGGAGTATGGTGCACTTATATCATATGCTGATGGTGCAGTAGCACAGGGTAGTTCTAATTTCTTTGCAAGTGCCAACTTAATTAACCTTTCCAATGGCTCAGCAGCTATCAAGGTATATTATTTTGACGAAAATGGTACTGTTACTTACAATATAGCAGATACTTCAGTTGCTACTTGTGAGTGGGGCGAAGGATGGGAAAATGATACAGTTGCAACATTATATGTTGATCCTGTTGCTACTGGTAACACTACTATCACTCTCACAAATGATACAAGTGATGAAAGAATCGTAATTTATATTTTTGTAGAGTAATAAAGCAAAGTTATAAAAGAAGAGCAATATTATCATAGGTAATATTGTTCTTTTTTTATGCCGATATATATTATATAATTATATTAAACAAATGGCTTTGGGGGGTATTGCTATGGAGAAGGATTGGGTAATACTAAATATAGACAGCCGGCGTATGTGGGCAAGTCTTACAATTAAAAAGCCAGAGGGAGAAGAAGCACCTTACTTTTCTCCTGACTTCATAGAGAAGTATTTGAAGGACAATGGTATAACCACAGGGATTATTAAGGAAAATATAGAAGCCCTGTCTGATTGTGTTGCTTATGGACAAGAGGTAGTGGTTGCTAAAGGAAAGGAACCTATTAAAGGCAGAGATGGGCTTTATACATATATGGTCGTTTTAGAGGACTGCAAGAACAAACCAACAATCAATAGCGATGGAACAGTTGATTATTACAATTCTTTAAAGCTTGCTATGGTAGAAGAAGGTGATGTTATTGCAGTGTATGAGCCTGCGACAAAGGGTGAGTATGGTTATACTATATTTGCGGAGATGTTGCAGCCATTAAAGGGGAAGGACTTGCGTCCCCTTAGAGGAAAGGGTTTTAATGTCAGTGAAGATAAAAAGACTTATACAGCAGCTTACGGGGGAAGAATATTTAAACAAGACGAGAGAATTGTTATTGAAAAGATATATATTGTCAAAGGGGATTTAGATATTGAACAGGGCAATATCAGATTTAACGGTGACGTAGAAATAAAAGGTGACGTGAGAAGCGGACTTGTAGTTGAAACAGAGGGCGATATATTTGTACACGGACATGTTGGAGCATGTACACTGGTGGCAGGTGGAAGTATTACTATCCGAAAAGGCATACAGGGTAGAAACAAGTGTGACATAGTAGCGGGAAGAGATGTAGCTTGCAGCTTTGTAGAAAGATGTCGTATACATGCAAACGGTAACGTTTATGCGGATTCCATACTCGATTCTGAGATTGTTGCCAGAGAGACAATAAAGGTGTGCTCCAAGAAGGGGATTATTGTGGGAGGAATCCTGACTGGTATGCAAGGAATTGTTGCAAAAAACGTGGGCAATGACGTAGGCATAAGTACAGTCCTAAGTGCAGGTGTTATTCATGATGATTTACTTAGGTTGTCAGAAATATCTGAAAAAATACAAAAAATAAAAACTGACGTGGAATTGTTGGATAAGAATTTAAAGATATATGAGTCCTTGGAAGGAGAAAGAAGAACTAAAGAAACTGAGGCTGTGCGAATGAAGATTTTGCGTGCCAAGGTACTTGAGGCGGCAGAACTAAAAAAACTTCAGGATGAGTATAACACTTTAGAGGCAGAGGTGAATTTAGCTAGAACAGAGGCTGTAGTTAAAATTACAGGTATAGCTTACGCTGATACAAAAATCTGCATCGGTAGAAGTAGTCTGGTAACTAAAGAGTCCTTTAAGGATGTGGTATACAAAGTGGTAAATGACGAGATAGTACAATTATCAGGAGGAGAGTAGCGTAAAATGATACATATATTCATTGTAAATCCTTACGCAGGCAAGAAGACATTTGCTGATGATTTAAGAGAAAAGCTAAAGAATATAGACGGATTAAACTACTTTGTATTTAATACTAGAAATGCCGGTTACGAAACAGAACTTATAGACAGAGTTGTACGTATATTCCAGGGAGAAAAACTTAGATTTTATTGTTGTGGTGGTTCCGGTACCATGAGAAATATGTTAAGTGGCTTTGACAGCTTAGAAGATGTGGAAGTTGCTTTTTTTCCATGCGGTTTAACCAATGATTTTCTTAAGGTTTTTGGGGAAAAAGAAAAGCTGTTTTATGATATTGAGGAACTGATTAATGGAGAGGTTATGGAGGTGGATTACATAAGAACAAACCATGGCATAGCCCTTAATACGTTGTCAACAGGATTGGATGCACACTGCCAAACCAAGATGGAAAGTTATCGTGTACTAACAATATTAGGCAGACAAACGCCATACAGTTTATCTTTGCTTAGTGGTATCCTTTTTGCCAAGAACAACAAATATACTATTACTGTTGATGAAGAAACTTTTGAGGATGTATATACAGAAGTTTTTTTTGGCAATGGTTTTGTTCTTGGTGGAGGATTATATTTTGACTATGATGCCAATATTCAAGACGGAAAGTTTATATACAGCTTTGTAAAAGGTGTATACGGAATAAAGAGAATCAAAACCATGTTGGCTATAGGTGCCAAGAACTTTAAAAAAGTAGAAAATATCTTGCAAAAAGGAATGTGCAGTCAGGTAACTATAAAGAAAACTGATGGAACACCTTTTGTAGTTAATCACGATGGAGAGCTTGTTAAGGATGTGACAGAGGTACATGCACAGGTTATTAGAAAAGGACTTCATCTTGTGGTTCCGAAGGGGGTGATATCTTGAGAGATAATTATAATACAGGTAAAGGAATGTTTCTCTACTTCTATTATGTGGAGGTGTTTCTTACTTTTATTACTGGTGTTATATTCAAAAATCTGGACTTTGTGTTTAGGGTAAGTATAGTTATATATTTGTTAGCCAGCTTGATTTTTCTTGGTGTCATATCCAAACCCAATGTTGTAAGTGAAAAGACCTATAAGTATATAAGTGGATTTTTATTTTCTGTTATGGCGGTTCTTATGGGACTTCAGATGGACAATACGCAGATATTTGTTTATGCAGTATATGTTCATAGTGTAGTGCTTATATCTTATATTGATGCCAAGGCATATTTGTTCCACAGTGTATGTTGCGCTATTGATATAGTGTGTATTCTTATCAGTATGTATGTAATGGGCATAGATACATTCAATGTACAGGATTATACTATGGGTATATTTGGAGTTTGTGGTGTTCAATGGATGTCTGCAAATCTTATTAAACATATTTCCTTCCAACAAAGAAAGAGTATGGAGCAGGAGAGAAGCTTGGATGATTTGCTAAAGGTTGTTGAGGCTAAATGTGAGGAGGCAAGACATGCAACAAGAAGTAAGTCTGATTTTTTATCTAGTATGTCTCATGAGATAAGAACACCAATAAATGCTGTTTTAGGTATGAATGAAATGATACTTAGAGAGAGTAAGGATGCAAATGTAGTTGAATATGCAACCAACATATCAAGCTCAGGTAAGATGCTTTTATCCTTGGTAAATGACATACTGGATTTTTCCAAGATAGAGTCAGGAAGAATGGAAATAATTCCGGTAGAGTATCAGCTTAGTTCCGTGTTAAATGATTTGGTCAATATGATTATGCCCAAGGCAAAAGAAAAGGAACTTAAGCTTATATTAGATATAAACAAAGATATTCCTAATATTTTGTATGGTGACGAGGTACGTATCAGACAGGTTGTTACCAACCTTCTTACCAATGCGGTAAAATACACAGATTATGGTTCCGTTCTCCTTTCTACCACCTTTGAAAAAAAGGGTTACAAGGAGATAGAACTCAAATTTAGTGTAAAAGATACAGGAAGAGGTATTAAGGGTTCGGATATTGAAAGCCTATTTGATGAGTTCCAACGTATAGAAGAAAAGAAAAATAGAAACATAGAAGGTACAGGTCTTGGACTTACCATAACAAAGAGATTTGTGTATATGATGCAGGGAACCTTAGATGTTGACAGTGTTTATGGTGGAGGTTCCACATTTACGGTTAGTATTCCTCAGAAGGTTGTAAAGGATGTTCCTATGGGAGATTTCAATAAACAGTATGTGTCCGGAGAAAGAGCAGCTTCTCATTATCATGAAAGTTTTATTGCTCCGGATGCAAACATACTTGTTGTTGATGATAATGTTATGAACTTGAAGGTTGCGGTGGGGCTTCTTAAGCAGACTCAAATCCGAATAGATACTGCTACTAGTGGTAAGGAATGTCTAGAGATGCTTCGCAAGGGAAACTATAATCTTCTTCTCCTTGACCATATGATGGCAGATATGGATGGTCTGGCTACAATAAGGCGAATACGTGCAGAAGGTCTTGATAAAAATATGCCTATTATTGCCCTTACCGCCAATGCAGTTTCAGGGGCGAGAGAAATGTATATAGATTATGGTTTTGCAGATTATTTATCAAAGCCAATTGCCAGTAGAGAACTGGAAAAAATCCTCTATACTCTTTTGCCGAAGGATTTAGTTATAAATACAAAAAGCCAGGTAAGTGAAACTTGGTATGAGCAAGAATATAACAGTAACATTATTGATGTGAGGTATGGCATTAAACTTTGTGGAGAAGATTTGTATGAGGACATTTTAAGTACCTACTATGGGCAGGGACGTGACAACATAGAAAGGTTAGAGGAACTTTTTGCGGATGGCAGATGGGCTGAATATGGAATATTGGTTCATGCTATAAAAAGCACTTCTCTTAACGTGGGGGCAAAGACTTTTTCGGAGATTGCTAAGGAGCAGGAACAGCGCATCAATAATGGTGACCTTGGATATGTATTGTCATCTTTCCAAGAGTTTATACGAGAATATAAAAAGGTGTTGGCAGAAGCTAAGCAAATACTGGATAAAAGTTTATAAACCTGAGACATACTAATACATAGGGAGGTTATATTATGTATGATATTATTATAGTTGGTGCCGGTACGGCAGGATTATCTGCGGCTATATATGGGGTTAGGGCAGGAAAAAAAGTGCTTGTTTTTGAAGAAAAATCTTACGGAGGGCAGATAGTAAACACCCCTAGCGTAGAAAACTATCCCGGCATAAAAAATATATCCGGTTTTGAATTTGCCACAAATCTTTATGAACAGGCAATAGAGCTAGGTGCTGTTGTAAAATATGAAAAGGTTTTGGGGTTAGAGATTAAGGAGAATACGAAAGATTTAACTAAAACTATTTTAGTTAAAACGCCAGAGGAAGAGTATGAATCCAAAACCCTTATTCTTGCTACGGGAGCGAAGAATCGTCCTCTTGGTATAGAAGGAGAGCAAGAATATATAGGAAGGGGATTATCCTACTGCGCAACTTGTGATGGTATGTTTTTCAGGGGAAAGGATGTGGCAGTAGTAGGTGGAGGAAATACTGCCTTGGAAGATGCAGGATTTTTGTCCAATTATTGTAATAGAGTGTATGTGATTCATAGACGTAATGAATTTCGTGGGGAAGAACATTTAGTCCAAAATCTTAGAACTAAATCAAATATAGAATTTGTATTAGAGAGTAAAGTGATAGGTATTGAGGGTGAAGGAAGCTTAAAAAGGATAAAAATCATCAATACAAATTCCAAAGAGGAAAAGGTTATTGATATTGCCGGATTATTTGTGGCTATAGGACAAATGCCTGACAACAGCGCATTTAGTGATGTAGTTAGTTTAGATGGCTATGGATATATTCATGGTAATGAGGACTGTAAGACTAATGTGCCAGGCATATTTGTAGCGGGGGACTGCAGAACTAAAACAGTTAGGCAGTTAACCACAGCTGCAAGTGATGGGGCAGTGGCAGCCTTGGCGGCTTGTGAATATATTGGTTAAAAGATTATCATAATATATTTTTAAAAAGCATACCTTGTAAAAAAGAGCCAACAGGGTATGCTTTTTTATGAGGATGTATATCGAAGAGAGGGCTATGGAAATAGCTAGTTACATAGTGGAAAATAATGTTACAGTGAGGCAGGCAGCGAAGCATTTTGGAGTAAGTAAGTCTACGGTACATAAGGATGTGACGGAGCGACTTGAGGAGCTGGATTCATCCCTAGCTGAAAAAGTGAGAAAAATATTGGATATTCACAAGGATGAGAGACATATTAAAGGTGGCTATTCTACAAGATTAAAATACGAAAAACTAAGAGAGCAAACAAAACATAATATGTAGGAAAATTCTAGGGATAAAAAGTAAATTATTGCACATATGATTCTTTCGTATTATAATGGTAAAGATATGATTTGATATTGTTCTCACTATAAGATTGAGGTGTACAGATGAAATTTATACATATAGCTGACGTTCATTTGGGCGTCAAGCCGGATAGAGGTCGCAGCTGGAGTAATGACAGGGCTGACGAAATATACGATAGCTTTAAAAATATAATTGATATTTGCGTGGAAGAATCAGCAGATATGCTTCTTATAGCAGGAGATTTATTCCATATGACTCCTACAGAAAAAGACCTTAAGAATCTGGATTTTCAATTCCGCAAATTAACTAATACCAAGGTTTTTATAATTGCAGGAAATCATGATTATATTGAAGAAGGTTCGGCGTGGGAGACTTACGAATTTCAGTCAGATGTAGTGGTTTTCCCTAAAGATAAAGCGGCTAAAGTATATATCGAAGAACTGAATGTATGTATTACAGGCTATAGTTACGGAAGAAAAGAATACACAGAAAGAATCCTTGAAAAGCTCAAACCAGGCAAGGAAGATGCGTATAATATACTTTTAGGTCATGGTGGGGATAAAACTCATATGCCATTCTCAAAGGAACGCCTAGCCAGGGCAGGCTTTAATTATGTGGCTTTGGGACATATTCACAAGCCGGCTCACATATTGAAGAATCGAATGGCTTTTGTAGGTTCTCTAGAGCCTATTGATTATACGGAGACTGGACGCAGAGGATATATTTTAGGTGAGGTAAATGAACAGGGAGCTACCAAGATATCTTGGATACCTTCCAACAAGAGAAGCTATGTAAATATGGCATTAGATTTAGAGCCGGGTTATACCAACGGAGTTATATCTGATATTGTGGAAGAGCAGATTAAAGTCGTGGGAGCTCAAAATATCTACCGTATCATGCTTAAGGGCAGGGTAGATAACAATCTTGAAATTAATCTAAGCGGTCTTACAAGAAGATACAATATAAATGAAATCATCAACAGAACCCAGAGTGATTATGATCTGGATGAGATTCTTTCGGGTAATGAAAACAACTTGCTGGGAAGATTTATTATGGCACTGTCGGATGAGGATAGTCTTGAAAGCGAAGAAATCAGAAACAAAGCTATGCGATATGGCATTGAAGCTTTATTAGGAGCTGGAGATAAATAATGTATCTTAACAAATTACTACTAAAAGAATTTGGAAAATTTAATAATAAAACTATTGATTTGAAACCAGGGCTTAACCTTATATACGGTCAAAATGAGGCTGGAAAAACTACGGTTAAGGAGTTTATTGTTGGAATGCTCTATGGCATTGATAAGTCCCGAGGTCTTGGTGCCAGACTTGATAACTATGAACTTAGAAAGCCTTTGGATGGCAGAGGTTATTCAGGTAAGGCTTATATCAATTACAATAACAAGAATCATCTCATAGAAAGAAGCTTTCTAAGGAACAACAGAAAGCTTTCTGTTATGGACATTCAAGCAGGAAGGGAGATTAAACTTCAAAACAAAAATAGTCTCCATGGTACTATGTTTGACGTGGACAAAAGCACCTATGTCAACACCTTGTGTATTGGTGAATATGGGGCTGCACCTGGCAAAGAGCTGGCCAATGAGATGAGTAATTATCTCGGTAATCTTTCAACAACAGGTTCTGCAGATATCGATAAAAAGGATGCTATTGAGCGTCTTAAGATAGAACGCAAAAAACATGATGTAAAACCAGTTATAGAGAAGCTTGATAACATTGCGGCGGAAATTGACACCTTTAAGGGTGTGGATGATGAATTAGCAGCAATCAGAGGTAATATTTCAGAACTTGATCATGAATTTGCCATGGAAACTGCAAAACGCAAACGTGAAGCTAGAAAGATGATAGAAGACGATGACGGAGAGGTTACCTATGAAGAGAATTATCAGCTTTCTGCCAAGCTGGACAATCTTGCTGAAAGTGCAGTAAAAAGTGAGATTTTGGACGAAGTTGCGGACAAAGAACCAGAAGAAAAACTAACAGACAAGATATGGTTTATTATTCTTACAGGACTTTTTGTTGTAGGTGTCATTGCTCTTATGGTAAATATTCTTCCTTTCAGTGATGGTGTAAGACAGCTCTTTGTAGTATGTACAGCTATTTTCGTTGTGGTAACTATTGTTGAGGGACTTTATGCAAAGGGCGTGTTCCAAGATGATATAACAACTCCATCGGAGGATGAATTTAAACGTATCATTAAGGAACTTGAAAAGGAATCAGAGAGTAGCGAAGATGATATTGAAATTGATATGACCTTTGCGAAGGAGTATGCTGAGAAGAAAGCAGAGCTTAAGGTTGTGGAAAAAGAACTTTTGGACAAGCGTGCAAGAAGACAGGAACTTGAGGATGAGTTTAATGTAATGACCAAAAAGCGTGACGAACTAGAGAAAGAAATTCACGCCATTGACCTTGCTATTAATACTATCAATGATATGTCAGCACAGATTCATGGCGATTTAGGTTTCCTTATTAATGACAATATTTCTGATATTGTGTCTAAGATTACAGATGGTAAATATGAAGATGTTTACCTTGATGAGAATCTTCATGTTATGGTGCGTGATGGAGATAGCTATGTAGGCATTGAATACTTAAGTGCCGGCACAATGGAGCAGATATACTTAGCTGTACGTCTTAGTGTTGCGAGACTTCTCTGTAAAGATAAGATGCCACTCATTATCGATGATATCTTCACTAATTACGATGAGCCACGTCTCATCAATACTCTTGATTGTCTAAAGACCATCGACACTGAGCAGATTATCCTCATGACATCTAATCCTCACATCGGAGACATGCTGGATGAACTGGATATGGACTACAATTACGTGGAACTTGCATAAAGTTCCACTTTTTTTGCCCATACTCCACCTGCCTGCCCCGGTAAACACCCACAAGGCATATAGGGCATTAGTATACCAAACCGTTTGAGAACGCGAGCACTTAGCTAAGAGAAACGACATACCATAAGGGGAATATAGGCACTAACATATCAAACTCGCTCTCGCTCGTCTCGAACGCAGGAGTACTAAATGAGTTAAAAATAGGAAAAGGAAGAACTTCGTAAACAAATTTCTTCCTTTTCCTATTTTTAACTCATTAAGTGCTCGCGTTCTCAAA
>SVED01000005.1 GCA_015057515.1 Lachnospiraceae bacterium | reverse complement strand
TCATGTATGGCCTCTATTTCTGCATTTATGTCATCCAGAGAAAGTTCTATGTCATTTATGTTTTGAATATCTTCCACTGGAGACACTTCTTGACTAGAATTATTAACAAAACTATTGTTAGATATTGCTTGCACGCTCGCCACAATTGGGGTTGCTATAGGTTCCACTGGAACAACTATCTTTCCACACATATTACACATTTTAGCATCATCTTGTAGCTTATTACCACAATTCTCACAAAACATATCTTGTATCCCCCACTATAAAAATATAATTTCAACCATGGTCACTAATAAGAATCTTGTACGTCATAACGCACAAAAAAACCACAATTTTACATAAATCATTATAACATTTCTACTATTATAAATCAAATAATAAATCTAAATATATACACAAAAAAGCCAGTAGACTACTCTACTGGCTTTATTATCTATTATTCTGTTTTCAATATATAAAATTTGATAAAAGCTTGTCTTTTCCAGCAAATAATATCTATAAATCAAATATATAATTTACTATATCCTCCAAAGACTTTCCATCGGTATCAACTATCTTATCTGCCGCCGCCATATATTTAGCCTCTCGTTCAGTCAGAAGCTCACATATACGTTCATAAGGATCATCAACCTGTAAAAGAGGCCTTCCGGTATCATCCTTCACCCTGCCATATATAGTATCAGCTGTAGCACGAAGATACACTACTACACCAATTTCCTTTAAAACATGTGCATTTTCTGTTCTAAGAGGCATACCTCCACCTGTAGAAAACACAGTATCTTTACAATTATCTTTAAAATACTTAAGTGTCTTTGTTTCAAGCTCTCTAAAATATTCTTCCCCCTTAGTAGCAAATATCTCTGTTATTGGCATCCCCTGGGTTTGAACTATATACTCGTCTGTATCAATAAAATTATAAGTTTTGTCACCAGCTATATTGGAAGGATGCTCTTTTGCTATATACTTGCCCACTGTTGACTTCCCTGAGCCCATAAAACCTATAAGAACTATATTGTTGTTTGGATTATCTTTTATCATATTTTCACCTATTATAATTATCTAAATCTCTATTTCAGATTTCATTTGGAGTACACTGTGTTTTTAAGTTCTGAGTAAACTATGTTTGCAAGTTCCTCAGAAATCTCCACCTGATTCCATAATTCATACGCCATAATCCCCTGATAAAGAAGCATCTTTAAACCATTAAATGCCTTTCCTCCCATTTCTTCTATCAATTGTAGAAACGGAGTCTTTGCTGGATTGTAAATAAGGTCAACCCCACACTCTGCCATCCGATAAAATTCCTTATCCTCCACAAGAGGCAAACCATCTCCATTATGAAGTCCCACAGATGTACACTGAATAAATATGTATCTATCCTCCGGAATACTCTTATAATCCTGAGCAGACAATGGAATAATACATTCTTTGCCAAATTCCGTATTCATATCATCAGCTATATTCTTTGCCTTTTCAAAGGTTCTATTTACAATATAAACCCTCTTTGCCCCATAATAAAGACACATATAGGCCACAGCTCTGGCAGCTCCTCCAGCCCCAAGCATAACAACCTTGCTATCCTTTAATTCCATACCCTCACTGAAAATCGCCTTAGCAAGACCTGGCATATCAGTGTTATAGCCCATGTAGCCAACCTCAGTTCTTACCAAGGTATTAACTGCCCCTATAGCCTTTGCTGCAGGGTCTATGTCCACAAGATAAGGCATAATCTCCTGCTTGTATGGAACAGTAATATTAAGTCCAAGAATCCCCTCATCATAAGCAGATTCTACTGCAGCCTTCAAATTATCAGTTATGTGAAATGGTATATATCTCTCATCAACACCTAACGATTTGCTTAAGGTGTCGTGAATAACCGGAGACAAGGTATGTTTAATAGGATTGCCAAATATTCCTATATACTGTTTTGCCTGTACATTCTTATATCCTTCTATGGTATAATCCATAATACTCATACATTTCCCCTCCTTTTACAGATTTGATTTTATCACACTCTGGCTTAGGTAGTAAACTTTAATTTAAATTGCAAGGTATTAAGGAATATTTAGAAAAAAGCCGCATCCAAATTGGATACGGCTTAATAATGTGTGATTACTTTCTAAGACCAAGCTTCTCGATAAGAGTTCTGTAACGCTCGATATCTTTACTCTTTAAGTATGCTAAAAGATTTCTTCTCTGACCTACCATCTTAAGAAGACCTCTTCTTGAGTGGTGATCCTTTGGATGAGCCTTGAAATGCTCATTAAGGTCGTTAATCCTAGCTGTAAGAAGTGCAATCTGTACCTCTGGTGAACCAGTGTCGCCCTCTGAACGAGCATACTTTTCCATAATCTCTTTCTTCATCTCTGCAGTTATCATACTGTCTTCCTCCTTAAAAAAAATAATGTAATCCTGTTACTGAGTAAAGGTCGGAGTCGTCCCATAACTAAGTAACGGCCTTTTGTATAGTAACACAAGCGGTCTTTATTGTAAAGTAATTTCAGAAAAAACTTTGAATACCAGTTTATATGTGATATATTATAACATAATGTCTCTGGAGAGAGACTATAATAAATACTACTATTTTTCAAGAGGAAATACGTATGGGTGGTTCAACATTTGGAAGACTATTTAAAATTAGCACTTGGGGAGAATCTCACGGCAAGGCTTTAGGCGTTGTAGTTGATGGTTGTCCTGCTGGTGTTCCTCTTTGTGAGGAAGATATACAGATATATCTTGATAGAAGGAAGCCTGGTCAAAGTGTTTTTTCTACCAAAAGAAATGAGGCTGACGCTGTAACTATTCTATCAGGTGTCTTTGAAGGCAAAACTACTGGCACGCCTATTTCTATGGTGGTGTATAATCAGGATCAGCATTCAAAGGATTATGGCGATATAGCCGTATGCTATAGACCAGGCCACGCTGACTATTGCTTTGATGAAAAATTTGGTTTCAGAGACTACAGAGGTGGTGGACGTTCTTCCGGAAGAGAAACCATTGGTCGTGTGGCTGCTGGTGCGGTTGCCGCAAAGGTTCTTTCTACCTTAGGCATTTCCTTTTCTGCATACACTCGTTCTATTGGACCACACGTTATTGACTACAATCACTTTGACTCTTCTGAAATTATGAAGAACTCCTTATATATGCCTGACAAGGCTTGTGCTGAGGCAGCGGCAGACTACCTAAGGGAAGTTATGACTAACCTCGACTCTATTGGCTCCTCTGTAGAATGTATTATTTCAGGTGTTCCTGCTGGTGTAGGTGAACCGGTTTTTGATAAATTGGATGCTCTTCTTGCTCAAGCACTTATGTCTATAGGTGCTGTAAAGGCTGTAGAAATTGGTGACGGTGTAGCTGTTAGCACAGCCCTAGGCTCAACTAACAACGACAGCTTTGTTGCAAAAGATGGTCAGGTATCCAAGACTACTAACCACGCAGGTGGTATTCTTGGTGGCATAAGTGATGGTTCTGACATCTTAGTTCGCGCTTCTATCAAACCCACTCCATCCATCTACAAGGAGCAACACACTGTAAACTCCAACCTAGATGAGGTTGACATCAATATAAAGGGCCGTCACGACCCTATCATAGGACCACGTGCCGTAGTTGTGGTTGAATCCATGTGTGCTATAACCATTTTAGATCTTCTTATGACAAATGCTACATCACGAATAGACAATCTTGCTAAAATTTACAGCTAACAAAAAACATTATTCACTCCATCCTTAAAATCCAGGGATGGAGTTTTTTCTTTTTGTATCTATTATGTATCAATTGCTATATGTATAAAGGGAAAACAAAAACTCCATCACCGTTTTTTTCCGATGATGGAGTAAATAATTCGTATATATATTATGCCTTTGCACGAGGATGTGCTCTATCATACTCTTCTTTGATTCGACTTTGTCTACTCTTTAAGTAGATTTGGGTTGTTGAGATGTCCGAATGACCTAACATCTCTTGAACAGCCTTTAGGTCTGCTCCATTAATCACAAGATGCGATGCAAAAGAATGTCTAATCATATGAGGGGTAATATCTTTGTTAATACCAGCTCTTTTTGCATATGCCTTGATAAGCTTCCAAAAGCCCTGTCTTGTCATAGGCTGTCCCTTTAGATTTGCAAAAAGATAATTACCACCCTCACACATGTTATCTCTGGCATTCTTGATATAATTCTCAAGAGCAACTCTTGCTGCATTCTCAATAGGTATAACTCGTTCCTTACTAGAATCCCTACAACATATATATCCCATAGAAAGATTGACATCTTCTATTTTAAGGGATACAAGCTCAGACACTCTCATACCTGTAGCATAAAGAAGCTCAAGCATAGCCTTATCTCTTATCTCTTTTGGAGTAACCTTAGACGGTTGATCCAACAAAAGATTAACCTCTTCAACAGTGAGAACCTCTGGTGCTTTCTTCTCAACCTTAGGTGGTTTAAGCTGCTCCGAACAATCCTCTTTGATAATACCTTTCTTTAGCATAAACATAAAGAAAGATTTGATGCTGGCAATATTTCTAGATATAGTAGCCGAAGACATTCCCACTTTTTCCAAAGAAATAATATAAGAACTCAAATCCGTAGCACTAATATCTGTAGGGTTGTTACAACCAATCCCATCAAAATAATTACAAAGCTTCAACAAATCACGCTTATATGACGCTACCGTGTTATTGCTTGCACGCTTAACATTATTCAAATAATCTATATAATTGTCAACTTGTTGAATCATATAAAATCCCCTTGTAATCTGACAAAATCTAACCACATACAAACATTATATAGACTAATTTACATAAAATCAAACATAATTTTTACACAAAATTTAAACCATTTTTTGCATTTGGCAAAATTCTACAAAATAGGGGTATGACCTAAATTCCACTTACAATATATTGATTAAATCGCTCTAAAAAAAATCTTGAAAAAGTTCCCTCAAAAACAATTCCTAAACATAATATTGACAGTAAAAATAAAAGTTTTCCCACTTTATTCGATTCATTTATCTTATTTGAAAACATTTTCATTAACTCATATATTAAAATTGTATAAATAATATAATGTGGAATTATCATAATAATCAGCTGAAGTAATCCGCTTATACCAATGTAATAAGTTTGAACAGTGGCCATCCCACCATACATAAATCCCAGAAGAATTGTCAGTGCACTAAATACAAATTCTGGTTTTATGGCCATCATAAAAAGAGAAATAACTATAATATGTTTCAACCTTTTTATTATTACATAAATAGTAGTGGTTGTATAACTAATTTGCGATACATCATTTTCATTATACAATAATTGCATATAACTAAAATCAAACCCACACCTAATAAATAAATTTGTAATTACACTTGCCGCTATAACCGAAAAAATAAATATACTCCATCTGTTAAAATCCATTTCTCTAATCTTTGTCATATACCTAATCCTTTTATAAATTAATGTCCTTTCAATATTTTTCACAAAAATGTTACATAAACTTCCCCGTGATACAAAAATAGAGAGGCTGTACCCTCTCTATTTATTATGATTACATTATTTCAATTATTCCTTTTTGTTTCATATCTTTGTAAGCAAGAAGTGCCACTATAGTCTTACTATCGATTATTTTACCCTCATATATCATCGAAATTGCCTCATCAACTGATATATATACAAGTTCAATATATTCATCAGGATCAAGCCTTATCTTTCCTTTTTCTAATTTAGTACCTATATATATGTCTGTTTTCTCATCAAAAGTCCCCACAGATGAAATCACATTCGTAACATGATATATATTTGTTGGAATATAGCCTGTTTCTTCTTCCCCTTCTCGCAAAGCACAAGTTTTTCCATCTTCTCCAGAAAAGGAATAGCCACCAGCTGGTATTTCCAAATCAACTCCATCAAGTGAGTTTCTATACTGTTTAACAAGATAAGTGTATTCCTTCTCGTCTACCAAAAGAATACCTGCCCCACCACCACTTTTATGTTTAATATAATCATAGCATACTATATTACCATTGGGCGTCTCAAGATAGTCCTTATATAACGCAACTATCTTTGAATCATACGCAAGCTCTAACTTCTTTCTTTTGAACTCAACCATACAAATCACCTGTCCTATAACTTAAAAATAATTCTACAATATAATACTTATATAAATCTAACAGCTCAATTTTAATATACGTACAATATTATTGCAAGTTATAAAAAAAAGGGATGCGGCAAAGCCACATCCCATATCTCCTTATTTTGCAAAATCAGTAACTCTAGATTCTCTGATAAGATTTACCTTTATCTGACCTGGATATTCAAGTTCATTTTCAATTTGCTTTGAAATATCTCTTGCAAGTAATACCATATCAGCATCATTAATCTGCTCTGGAACAACCATTACTCGAATTTCTCTACCCGCCTGAATAGCAAAAGTCTTATCTACTCCCTTAAATCCATTTGCAATATCTTCCAATGATTTAAGTCTAGTAGTATATGTTTCCAACGTCTCTCGTCTAGCTCCCGGTCTTGCTGCTGAAATTGTGTCAGCCGCCTGAACTATACAAGCTATTAAACTTTGAGGTTCTACGTCACCATGATGTGCTTCAACTGCATTAATTACAATTGGAGACTCCTTGTACTTTCTACAAAGATCTACACCAATAGAAATATGAGAACCTTCCATCTCATGATCAATTGATTTACCTATATCATGTAAAAGTCCTGCACGTTTAGCTGTACGAACATCTACACCAATCTCGCCTGCTAACAATCCTGAAAGCTGAGCAACTTCCATAGAATGCTTCAGTGCGTTTTGTCCATAACTTGTTCTGAACTTCATTTTACCAAGTAAACGGACTAACTCTGGATGAATGCCGTGAACACCAACCTCAAGTGTTGCTGCTTCACCTTCCTCACGCATCATTGTTTCAACTTCCTTCTGGGCTTTCTCTACCATCTCTTCAATCCTAGCAGGATGAATACGTCCATCCAGAATAAGCTTCTCAAGGGCAATACGTGCCACTTCTCTTCTGACTGGATCAAAACTTGATAGGATAACCGCTTCAGGTGTATCATCTATGATTAAATCAACGCCCGTCATTGTTTCAAGAGTTCTAATATTACGTCCCTCTCGACCAATGATTCTACCCTTCATCTCATCATTAGGCAACTGTACTAACGAAATAGTTGTCTCTGATACGTGATCAGCCGCACATTTCTGTATTGCTGTAACAACATAATCCTTAGCCTTTTTGTCTGCCTCTTCTTTTGCTCGTGTTTCTAATTCCTTGATCATGACTGCAGTTTCGTGTTTTACTTCGTCTTCAACAGTCTTTAATAAGTATTCTTTTGCTTGTTCAGAGGTTAAACCTGAAATTCTTTCAAGTTCCTGAGTTCTTTTTGCTTCCAATTCTGAGACCTCGGTCTTAAGTTTCTCAAGCTCGGATTCACGCTTAGCAAGAGCAGCTTCCTTTTTCTCAATAGCTTCGCTCTTACGGTCAAGATTCTCTTCTTTAGAGATAACTCGTTTCTCCATGCGTTGAAGCTCACTACGACGATCCTTGACTTCTTTGTCAATCTCATTCTTAGTCTTAAGAGCTTCTTCCTTAGCTTCAAGAAGGGTCTCACGTTTCTTAGCTTCAGCACTTTTAAGCGCTTCATCTATAATCTCTCTAGCCTTATCTTCTGCCTTACCAATCTTAGCTTCTGCAATATTTTTTCTATACGCAATAGCAGCAAACCAAGTAATAAGTGCTGTAACAATAACGGCTACTACAACTATAATAGCAAAGATTACGGTTTTTGACATTACTCAGGAGCACCTCCTTATTTAGTTTTCATTGTAAAACTACAACAGTTAAATATTATACTTTTTTTGGATAAGTGTCAAGAAAATATTAAATTATTTTATGCAATTTGTCTTATAAATCTAATGCAATAATAGAATTTTTTCTATATTTTGACAATGCACTACTAATACTATCATATCGAAATCCTCGTCTAACAAAAAAAGAATATACTTTTCGCATCTCTTTTTCCTTAGAATAATCAAGATGTGGATACCGTTTTTCCAATATGTTAATAATAATATCATCCTCGCATATATCAAACATGGAGCTCTGCTCTATTATAGTTGTCTTGTCCAACCCCTTAGATAATAATTCTTGTTTAATTCTTTTTATGCCTTTGTTGTTAATATTGCTTTTGATATAAGAAAAGGCATAGTTATCTTCGTTGATATAGCCATACTCTATAAGTTTTGACGTGGCATCATCAATCTCCGAATCACTATAGCCTTTATCTTTAAGTTTGCCCTGTATTTCCTTTATAGTTCTATCCTTAAAAGTAATATAATAAAGGGCAGTATCAAAAGCAGAATAGATTGCTTTTGAACTCATATATTATTCTTCCTCTTGTGCTTTATCTCCAAAACCACACTTTGCTCTAACTAACTCTTCTATAGCTTCTGCAAACTCTGGATTGTTCTGTAAGTATAGCTTGGTATTCTCTCTACCCTGACCAATCTTCTCGCCATTGTAAGAATACCATGCTCCTGACTTAACAATAACATCATACAATACAGCAAGATCTAAGATATCACCTTCCTTAGATATACCTTTACCAAACATAATATCAAACTCTGCTTCCTTAAATGGAGGCGCTACCTTATTCTTTACAATCTTTACTCGTGTTCTGTTACCAACAACATCACCGCCAACCTTAAGAGTCTCTATACGTCTTACATCAAGTCTAACTGATGCATAGAATTTCAATGCACGTCCACCTGTTGTTGTCTCCGGATTACCAAACATAATACCAACCTTCTCACGAAGCTGATTAATAAAGATAACAACACAATTTGACTTGCTGATAATACCTGTAAGCTTACGCAATGCCTGGGACATAAGTCTCGCCTGAAGACCAACATGTGAATCTCCCATATCTCCATCTATTTCAGCCTTTGGAACTAAGGCCGCAACAGAATCAACTATAATAACATCAACTGCACCAGATCTAACCATAGTCTCTGTTATCTCAAGAGCCTGCTCACCATTGTCAGGCTGTGATATGTATAAATTATCAATATCTACACCAATATTAGATGCATATACTGGATCAAGAGCATGCTCCGCATCTATAAAACCTGCTATACCGCCTCTTTTTTGAATCTCTGCTACAACATGTAATGCAACTGTTGTCTTACCACTGGACTCTGGACCATATATCTCAATAATACGACCTCTAGGCATACCACCAAGTCCAAGTGCTAAATCTAAACTTAAGGAACCTGTAGGAACTGTCTCTATGTTCATGCTGGCCGACTTGTCACCAAGCTTCATAACTGATCCTTTACCATACTGCTTCTCTATCTGTGCCAAAGCCGCATCTAGGGCTCTTAACTTCTCTTCGTTTGCCATAACAACCTCCTATAATAAAACATATGTTTGTTTTGATAATACTAATATAATCCATGTTGTGGGAAATGTCAATACTTTTCTCGAATTTATGTTCGATTGTTAGATAATATGCCTTTAGTACATTTTACTTTAGCCACACAATACTTGTAAAGCAACAATTACTTGCATTATGCATAATTTCACACACATTTCCAAAAGTTTTTGTTTCGCTTTGTGTTGATAATCAACATTTATATAGTTATAATGTATATAATTTAATGATACTAACATATAAAAAGTATCTTTTTGAAAGGACATCTATGAAAACGTTAGCAATAATAGCAGAATACAATCCCTTCCACAACGGACATCAATATCATATACAGCAATCAAAAGCTGTCACAAACTCCGACTACACTATTGCTCTTATGAGTGGCAACTTTCTTCAAAGAGGTTGTCCAGCTATATTAGACAAATATAGTAGAGGACGTCTTTGTGCTATAGGTGGCGTAGACTTAACTATAGAGCTTCCTTTTCCTTATGCAACAGGAAGTGCCATGGATTTTTCTATTGGTGCAGTAAGCCTTTTGGACAAATTAAATACCGTAGACTATCTATGCTTTGGGGCAGAATGTAATAATATTACAATGTTTGAAAAGATTGCTGATGTTTTATTAGAGGAGCCTGATTCTTACATTCAGACATTAAAAGATTGTCTCTCTCAGGGTATGTCCTTTCCTGCCGCCAGACAAAAAGCTCTTTCACTATATCTGAAAGATTTTTCTCTTGATGAATTTGTTTCTTCTCCTAATAACATTTTAGGTATTGAGTATGTAACTGCATTAAAAAGAAGAAATTCTAAGATTAAACCTATTCCGATTCAAAGAAAAAATGCTGGTTACCATGACACTACCATATATAGTAGTATAAGCTCCGCCACTGCGCTTAGACAAGCCTTTCATAATGAAGACAACCCTATCGATGCAATATCCAATGATATACCAGCTGAATGCTTATCAACTTTAAAAGAAGCTTTTAATTATTGTTTCCCAATATATGACAATGATTTAACTCCTTTCTTACAGTCAGCCCTTATGACTAATGAGAGTTTTGACCACATATGGGATATCAATTCTGATTTAAGCAACAAGCTAAAGGCATTGGCTCCATCAGTATCCTATACGGATTCCATAGAAATTTTAAAATCACGAGATATTACCTCAACACGCATAGCTAGAAGTATAATCCACCTCATTATGAATTATACATCTCACCTACATGACATTTTCACAAAAAATGATTATGCATTTTATGGCAATATCCTTTCTCTCAGAAAAGATAGCTCAAGTCTGGTAAAGGATATAAACAGCTTAAGTTCTATACCCCTTATCAATAAGAAAGCTGATTTTTCCTCTACTATAGCATCCTATGATATTGATAAAGATATAGCTAATACAATGTGGGCTCTGGACACAAAAGCAACTAACTTATACAACTGTCTTATATTCAATCGCTATAACATTAAAGCAGAAAATGATTATACAATCCGACTTCCGATTATATAACCATTTTTATGATACTATATTATAAAACCACTATACCAAAAATATTGCATTTATTGCTACAATGCCCATAAATCACACAAAAGAATAATTTTTTATGTCTATATTTTGCATAAATATAGTGTTAAATTACTAAAATATATAAAAAAACATTTAACGCTTATGCTATGTATATGTTTGATTATTCTTTTTCTTTTAATAACTAACAGTTCCATTGTAATATCTGGCGCATCCTATGGACTGATGCTTTGGTACAAAAATATTTTACCTATGCTTCTGCCATTTATGCTCATATCTGAATTAATCGTTAATTACATTAGCAATAAAAACACCCAAAAAACAAATAGTATCTCCAGCATTGGAACAACTATATTATTAGGTGTTTTATGTGGATATCCAGTAGGAGCCAAAACCTGTGCAGATTTTGTAAAGAGAAACTCCTACAGCAAAAAAACAGGGAATCTTCTTTTACCTTTATGTAACAATTCAAGTCCTATGTTTATATCAGGTTATATTGTATACAGAATACTAAATGAGCGTCTATCCCTGGGTACAGTACTACTCATCATCTACGCACCGTATATTATGTACATAACTATAATTTTACTATGTAGATGCATAACACAAAATAAAACAAAACGGGATTCAAAATTAGAATCAATACCTCTTTCTATTACCATTTCCAATCAACAAACTACCGCTCCCCATAATAAAGCTCTAAACAACTATCTGATTAATGTTATAACGCAAATTACTTTGGTTGGCGTATATATAATGCTTTGCTCAATAGCCATAGAATTCATAAACTGTATTCCCAACATTACAGTTCCCTTTTCGCAAATCATCTCAGGCACCATAGAAATAACTAGGGGTGTTCAAGATATTTCTGCAATTAATATACTGGAAGAAAAAATAAAGATAGCCCTCATAATTTCATTAACATCCTTCGGAGGCATATCGTCTATACTCCAAACAAAGATGGTAATAGAAAACACAGGGCTATCTATCATATATTATACTGTTGTGAAAATAATATGCGCCTTGTTATCCTATGTATGCTGCATATTATTCATCTAAAAAATCGTCCTCATCATCGTACATTTCTTCTTCATCATCACCATACATGTCATTGTCATTGGCAAAAGCGGAATCAAAATTTTCCTGTTCTGGCATCTGCTGCATCATAGGAGCAGCAACCGGTGTTGATGAAAAAGCACTGTCTAAATCATCCTCTGTCATAGCATAGGACATATTGCTTGATGCTGTGAGAAGGTTAATGTTTGCCTCCATCTCACTCATGTTAGTCTCCACAATATAAGAATCATTCTCTAAAGACTCAATAAGAGTTCTGTAATTTTCCTTCTCAATATCATGAATTCTGTTAAATATATCTCTCATCTCAGTGAGTTTATCCTTAGTGTAGTACATAGCACCAAGACGAATCTCTGTTGCCTCCTCAGAAGCCTGATCCACAATCTGCTGTGCCTGCGCTCTTGCCATATCAAGAATCTCATTAGCTCTAATGTTTGCAAGCTCTGTAATCTGATGCTGGTCAACAAGTCTGTTTGCCTCATTTACAGACTCAGTAATAATAGCATCTGAACGAGTTCTGGCATCTGCAAGGATAGCCTCCTTGTTTCTCATAATCTTCTTACATCTTTCAATCTCACTTGGAAGCTTGAGCTTAAGCTCATTAATCATTGACTCAAGTTCTTCCTTAGGTACAATTATTTTATTTTGAGATAGAGCCTGATACTTACAATTATCAATAAATATCTCTATCTGGTCAATCATTTCCTCAACGCCCTTTTTTCCCATTGTTAACTAACCTCCTACAGTTATTTAATCTTATCTATAAGTTGTGAAATTACACATTCTGGTACAAATTCTTTTAGGTCTACACCATATCTAGCATACTCCTTAACTACACTGGAGCTAAGATACGAATACTGAACGCTGGTTGATAAAAACACGGTGTCCACATCTGGTGCAACTACTCTGTTACCTTGTGCCATCTGCATTTCAAGGTCAAAGTCTGTTAATGCTCTAAGCCCTCTTATAATAATGTTAGATTTCTTTTGTTTAACAAAATCTACTAAAAGACCATTAAACGACTCAACGGACACATTATCAAGGTCTGATACTGCATCCTTCAACATATTAACACGTTCTTCCAAAGAAAACAATGGTGTTTTTGAAGTATTATTCAAAACTCCAATAATAACTTTGTCAAACATAGCCGCAGATCTGGTAATAATATCAAGATGTCCAAGTGTAACCGGATCAAAACTTCCTGGATAAATTGCTGTTATCATATTCTAATCTCTTTTCTGTAAAAAAATGTGTTTATTAGATTTATATCTCTTATCCTTCACAATGTCAAATCCTAATTGTTCAACATATGAAAAATCTTCTTCTATAGATGCCTCAACAACAATAAGTGTATCGGTCAAAAACTCTTTTCCCGCAAGAACAGTTAGAACATTTTTTTCTAAATCCTTGTTATAAGGCGGGTCCATAAATATAACATCGTAATCAATATTATTAAGTCCCTGAACATAGCTTATTGCATCATATTTTAGAACCTTTCCCCTGTTTTCAAGCTTTGTATGGGTCAGATTATCCTTTATGCAAGCTACCGCTTTAGGATTGTTCTCAATAAAAGTGCACTCTGATGCTCCTCGACTTAATGCCTCTATTCCAATACCACCGCTTCCTGCAAAAAGGTCAAGAAACTTTGCATCCTGCACATACCCGGTAAGCATGTTGAATAAGGTTTCCTTGATTCTGTCTGTGGTAGGTCTTGTATCCATACCTTCTATCGTCTTTAAAATAAGACTTCTTGCTGTTCCTGCAACAACTCTCATTAGATTACTTTCTCCTTATGATTAGTCTAATTACTCAATACCAAGTATTTTCTTTCTGATATAAACACCTGTTTCAGATAGCTCTGACTCTGTCCATCCACTTGTCTTATTGCATGAAGACTGAATAAGCGATGAGGTCTCATTCTTATTTGAAATATTCCATGCAGCGTAGGAAAGATTGTGTTCTGTTATAAGGTCAAACCAAAGCTCTGCCTGATTATAATCAATTGCTCCGTTTCCTGATGCATCACAGATACTAAATTCACTTACAAAAATTGGCAGACCACTATTTAAAGCTGTTATAGCCTTATTTCTAATGTTATCAGTATGTGTTGCTGCATAAAAATGTATTGCATACATTATGTTATCATATCCGGTTATTGGATCATTTGCAGCTACATCTACATCCTGACTCCAGTTCGGTGTACCTACAATGATAATAGCATCCGGATCATTTGCCCTGATTATAGGAATAACCTCCTCCGCATAGGATTTAATCTCTGACCAGCTTGTTCCACCGTTTGGCTCGTTGCATATCTCGTAGATTACATTATCGTAATCCTTGTATTTAGAAGACATTTCCTCAAAAAATGCCTTTGCATCCTCTTTATATTTTTGTGGCGTAAGATCATGAAGTATATGCCAATCGATAATTACATACATACCCAGTTCTGTAGCTGCTTTAACTCCCTCATCTACAAGTCCTTTAAGGTAAGCCTTGTCTCCGCCGTTACAATATCCACCGTTCTCATCAGTGTACATTGCAAGTCTGATAAGGTTGGCACCCCAGTCATCTCTAAAGGTCTTAAAGGCTTCTTTGTTCACGTAATCAGGGAACCAAGCAATACCATGGGTACTAACACCCTTTAGCTGATACATATTACCCTTTGAATCTACTAAATCAGTTCCCTTTACAGAAAGCTTGCCGTGGTTTTCAAATGGAGTACCTGCTTCTGGTGTTACAGGCTGTTGTGCATCTATATCACCCTGCTGTTCGGTTGTGGCATCTTCCTTTTCATCTGTTCCCGAATCAGACTCTGTAGTAGATTCTTCTTTTTTATCACTATTGCTTGTATTTACATATTCCTTACCATCTACGTAAAGCTTTGCACTATCTGCAATATCCTGAAACTCACTCATGGCAGAAACATTTACAATAAGACCTACATTTGTCATTTCTGAACCAGCTGCAATAGCACTATTATGATCTACAGGTGTAATAGTCATCACACCATTGCTTATCTCAAAATTACCATTCCAGGAACTCTCTATCTTTGTTGTATCAGATACAGGTACCTGCACAGACCAATTTTTTATCTCTTTGTCGCTATTGTTGGTTATAACAAACTCTAACTTACCTGAAAATGATGAACCACTTCCCCAATTATCACCCAAGGTTACTGTCACATAGCAATCAGGCTCCGCTGTAACTTCATCTTCTGTAGTATCATTAATATCTTCCGTGTCCGCTTCTTCAGTGGCATCCGTATCGGTAGTTACTTCCTCAGAAGTTGTTGCGTCTGTTTTATCAGTCTTATCAGTTTTGTCTTTATCCTTACCACCCAAAACGATAAATACTACTAAGCCCACTATAACAAGGGTAAGTGCAATTATAATCCCTATCAGTGCCTTATTAGACTTATGCTCTGATGTTTTTTTAGTCCCTGTATCCATATCTGATTTCTTAGTATCTTCTTTTTTTGTATCTTCAATCTCTGACGCCTTAGTATGGTCAGTCTCAACCTTTTCTTCTACCTTAGCGTCTTCCGTCTTTAATTCATCAGTCTTCCCCATCATTATATCTCCTTATTCATATGCTCCTGTAAATATATATATAGTCTGTGTAAATCAACTTCATTGTAGGCTCTTCCCTGTGCTCTGTCAGACTCTATGTAATATTTTTTCTTAGCTGTCTGAACAAGCATCTGATATGCCATAGGTGAAGCATCTGCATTTAGACTTACAAAGGTAATCTTTTCCATATCAACCTTCTTTATATCTGTAAGCAATATCTCAAAATTTCTTTTTTTATCGTTATATATAAACTTTCCATCCTTTATATCTGCTGTTCCTGTGCCAGTGTACTTATTTTTTCTATCTGCAAGAACTAATATAAACATAGCTATACATAAAACAAGAACCGCTACACTTATAATATTGCTAACCAGAGGAACTCCCACATATGCTGAACATACAGAGGAAACAGTTCCGAAAAGTATAATTGCTATAATAAAGGTAAAAAACATAGCTCTTCGCCAACTAGTTATGTATCCTACTTCAACGCTCATTTGCTTAAACCTTTCTATTTACATTATTTCACATCATAGTATTATAACAAAAATAGTCAGTATCCGCAATTTCAAAGTAGAAAAATTTATAAAAAATGCAACAGCCAAACAATATAGCTGTTGCAGATTTACTATTGTAACATTGGCACGCCATACTTATATTGTAATCTCTACAATATAGTATCCGTTACATTCTTTTCATTTTGGCTCGGTGGTATAACCTTGTCCCCATATTTTCTATATATATCCTGAGCCAGCTTTAACATATCAGCGTGGTTATATATATCAGCTAAGGTAAATAAAACCTCACCACTCTGCCTTATTCCAAAGAAATCCCCAGGTCCACGAAGCTTTAAGTCCTCACTGGCTATATAAAAGCCATCGTTTGACTCTTCAAGCACCTTAAGACGTTCTGTAGACTCCTTTGACTCCTTCCCATTTACAAATATACAGTACGACTGCTTTGTGCCTCGTCCTACTCGTCCTCTTAACTGGTGTAACTGTGCTAAACCAAAACGTTCTGCATTTTCCACCATCATAACTGTAGCGTTAGGGTTATTTATACCTACCTCAATAACTGTTGTAGACACAAGTACATCAATATTGCCAGCTAAAAATTCATCCATAATACTATTTTTTTCATCAGCCTTCATCTGCCCATGAAGCATAGCTACTCTAGCGGATGGTGGAAGCGCTCCCTTTAATGTATCTGTATACTCCACTACATTAGTAACATCAAGAGTATCACTTTCGTTTACCATTGGACAGATAACATAAACCTGACTGCCCTCAGCTATCTGGCCAGCAATAAACTGATAGGCTGTTTCTATAATTAGTTCCTACAACACAGTTCATTATACGCTTTCTTCCCTTTGGAAGCTCTGAAATAACAGATATATCCAAATCAGCGTACATAATAATAGCAAGTGTTCTAGGAATTGGTGTTGCACTCATAACTAAAACGTGGGGAAATGTTCCCTTAGAAGCAAGCTTTTTACGTTGATTAACACCGAATCTATGCTGCTCGTCTGTTATAACTAATCCTAAATCCTTAAATTCCACCTTATCCTCTATAAGAGCGTGAGTTCCTATAAGAATATCAACCTCACCAGAGGAAACCTTGTCATATATCTGACGCTTCTCCTTCATAGAAAGAGAACCCACTAAACAAGCCACACTTATATTGTAACTTGCAAAAATCTTAGATAGCTCCGTAAAATGTTGCTTTGCCAAAACCTCAGTTGGCACCATAAGAGCACCCTGAAAACCCTGCTTTACAGTGGCATAAAGAGCTGTTATAGCGACTATAGTCTTTCCTGAACCAACATCTCCCTGTACTAATCTATTCATAATACGGTCGCTGCCCATATCTGAAAGTATATCTTCTATAGCCTCAGCCTGTCCCTTTGTAAATTTATATGGCAACTCATCAATAAAATCTGCCACAGCCTTGCCTTGAACTATAATATGGCAGTTTTCCTGCTCCACATTTTCAGCCTTTAAGCTTCCCATATCATATAAAAACTTGTAGAACTCATCGAAAGCAAATCTTCTGATGGCATTCTTAAGCACTGTTTCATTCATAGGAAAATGTACATTTTCGTAGGCTTCTGTAATCTCCATAAGACTGTTATCATACCTTACTGTATCAGGAAGGTAATCCTCCATCTTATATATGGTTTCTCTACAGTTAATTACAGCCTTTTGGAAAGTTTTATTGGAAAGTCCCTGAGTAAGAGGATAAATAGGTTGCATTTCCTGACGCATACCCTCATATACTGCCGGCTTATAGTATTCTGGCATTTCAAGAATTCGCATATTATTCTTAACCTTAATAGTTCCTACGAACACATAGGTCTCACCCTTATGAAAAACCTTCTGCAAGAACGGAGAATTAAACCAAGTTATCTGAACTGAACCAGTACTGTCCTTAACAGTCATTGTAGTAATGTTGAGACTTCTGACCTTTCTTGAATAAACTCCAGAGGAAATTATAGCCGTAATGGCGCACCTCTCCCCTACAGCAGTATCCTTAATATCTACTGGCTCACCATAGGTAAGATAATTTCTAGGATATGTGCTAATCAAATCCTTCACAGTATGTATCCCAAGTCTTGCAAAGGAGGCTGCAGTCTTATCTCCTATTCCCTTTATAGTTGTAATGTTGTCATATAACTCCATAAAAAATCCCCTAATTATGCTAAATAAAAACTAACTTTATATTAGCATAATTAAGGGATTTCTTCAATTTAATGTATTCTAAATAATTCAAATAATATAAGTGTGATTTCATTATGTTTTTTCGGGCAACAGGCATTACATTTCTTCTATTTGCCCAATTTTTACTATTGAGTTAATCCAGTCTCTTGAAAATCAAATATATTCCATCTATGTGCCCCCACATTAATCATACTTCCATCCATGGCATTTATTACAATATAATCTTTTGAATCAATTGGTTCAGTACTTGATAATCTCCAAGCTGGAACTATGGAATATGAATTAATGTCATCCTTATTTCTAAGAGGAAAATATGTAAGCTCCATATATCTAAATGTTCTGTAATCATACACTTCACTAGCAAGCATTTCATCCTTAACAGAATTCTTAATTCCATCGAAAGAAACCATACTTACATCCTTAGCAAGTACACTGGTAATCTCTTTTGGGGCATCGTATTTCATATATATGATTCCATTGTCATTGACACATATAATAATCTCCTCAAAACAACAAGCTGAAAAAATATCTGCACCGATTCCTATGCCGTCATTTTCTATTCTATCATTATATTCTTCCTCGGTATAATAAGTGCTAATATATTCCTCCATGCATAATTGTTCAGCTCTGGTATAATCAAGATATTTATATATATTTCCATCTACTGTCACATCATCAATTTCTCTATAAAAATAAAAAACATGACCATTATAGATACTGTCTGAATTAACTTCATCTATATAACAACTTAGATGTAATGGATAAGTTTTAACCATCTTAAAGTCACCTACATCCATAGCCTCCACCATATCCTCAGCCATACTTTGTGCTCTCTCAACAGATATGGTGCATTTATTTTCTGCATCAGGTTTTATATTACCCAAATTCATATTTATACTCTGATATAAATCATCTCCTAATATATCTCTCGAGTCAAACAAAGTCATTTCAATAGTTTGCAAATCAGCGTATTCATACTTAAATTCTGACATTATCTTTTCATCGGGTTCAAAAGGAGCACAATATCTTTTGGCGTTATACTCGTAATCATAAAATGTCATCAAAAAATCTAATCCATTATAATCAAATCGATATACTTGGTTCTCATAATCATCTACTACAAGCAAATTCTCAGATGCCGCCTCATAATCCTTTTCATACTCAGCTAATTCTTCATATTCTTTTTCTAACTCATTGTATTCTACCGAATAGAAACCACCGTTCTCATAATACTCGATTGTTGCCTCAAAGGCACCAGATTCTTCCATTGCTTCAACCCATACTCTGTGTTCCTCTAATAAAGGATATATATCTACCTTAGGCAAAAAATCATAATCATACTTATATACTTCACCATCAGCTATGGCATTAATAAGTTGCTCTCTATCCTCCGGTCCATAAAACTTCTGTGTTGCAGTCACCACTTTCATGCCTATAACGTCAGGAACTGAAACATTAGCCTCAACCTTTTTACCAGCTTCTAAATCAACAATTTCCTCCCAATAATCCTCCACAGAAAGCTTGGTCTTTATATCCTCTATAGACGCATCACTAGCTGTAGCTTGCAAGTTTTGCGTTTCATCCACATACTCCACCTTGTCCTTGCCACAGCCAGTCATAAGGATTAGCATAATGCCCATATATAACATTATTTTATATTTTCTCATAACTGCTTTCCTCCGTTACTATAGTGAGTTGACCTACTCATCTGGATAAAAATCCGAATAGTAAAATGGTTTCATCATCTGTTCTCCTACATTTATGACACTTCCATCCATTGCATTTATCAAAACAAATGAGTATTCTGGATCATAATCACCATCTACCTGAGATTTACTATATAGCAACCAAACAGGAACCATGGTGTGTGCATCTGTTTCCTTATCGACATTTACAAAGTATGTAAGTTCTAAATATCTAAACGTAGTCATATCATAGTAATCTTTTTCATATATTTCTTCAATAAAGACATTCTTCACACTGTCATAAGATAACAAATTAACATTGTCATACAAAGTTTCTTGTTGAGTCATAGGACATCCATAATGAAAGCTCACTATCCCTTTACTACTTACATTTATTGTAATCCCTTCCGGTAAATAATTTGGTCCGAAAAAAGCATCATCAGTTTCAGCACCATAAACCTCTCGTGCTTGTTCTTCTATTATGGGTTGTTCACCTGCAAAATTATTATTAACGCAAAAAATACCATCTACTGTTCTTATAAATTTAAAACTATATCCATCATATAATTTTTCTTCTTCTGTAAAATCATATTCATCTATATTTCCTCTAAAAAAGGTGTATTCCAAATAGTGTGTTGAATACAAATCAAACTCCCCTACCCCAAGATTTTCCACAAAATCTTCAGCCATTACCAGAGCATCTTCCTCGGATATAGTACATTGATTATCCTCTGGCGACACATAATCATGATAATATATTGAGTCAAATCTCACACGCTGTCCATTTGCTTCAACTAAATCTTCCATATTTTGGAGTTCCATACTTATACCATAATTATCAATTAAGTCATTTGAGTAAAAAGATATTATATAATTCATTCCATTTGTATCAGAAGTAAATAGATATTCGTCTCCTGAGAAATCTGTTATTTCTGTATATTCATCTGGTGCATTTTCATACAACTCGACAGCTTCGTTATACATATCATAAAATTCTTGTTCCACCACTTCACCAGCTTCAGTCCGAATATTAATTATGTTTTCATAATACTTAACATCATCATCAAGCTCTTCTTTTATGTAATACCCTTCACCATAACAGTAAACTGGGGTGTCAGTAACTGTTGTTATAAAACTCTCTTTCAGCTCAGGACTATTAGCATAATCCAGTTTTTCCATATTTATAACCTTCATGCTAGTAACATCAGGAACATTAACCTCTGCGTATATACGCTTTACTGTGGCATCGTCTACTGCCTCTTCCCACAGTTCCTCATCCACTCCCACCTTTTCAGCTACAGAAGTCATAGATATATCTGAACCTATACTGTCTGTTGGTGTATTTGTATCTGTGACATACTCCACCTTGTCCTTGCCGCAGCCAGTCATAAGGATTAGCAAAATGCCTATATATAATATTATTTTATACTTTTTCATAATTGCTTTCCTCCGTTACTATAGCGAGTTATCCATCTACTCTGTCACATATTCATCTGATGCATAGGTTTCTTCCGGTTCATACTTATAAAAGGATATCATCTGTTCTCCTACATTTATTATGCTTCCATCCATTGCATTAGCCACTATAAAATGTGTATCTCCATATCCGAAAAGCATAGATTCATATAACATAGTTTGTGGGCTATCGTCTGATGCCCGCCACACTGGCACTATACTGTATTTATCATTTATCTTATCGTGCCATAGGAAATACGTAAGCTCCATATGTCTTAATGTAACATATTTGTAGTAATCTTTATTTAACATTTCCTCAATAATCACATTTTTTACATTGTCATAGCTAAGAAGATTTACATTATCTGCCACTACTTCTTTAATCTGCACAGGGGAATTATATGTAGCATCGAACACACCTTTGTCATTTACGAAAACAGTTATTTGCTCCATGGAATTGACTGGTGTATAAGTATATGCCTCAGTCAAATCTTCACCTGCGGCATCAAGAGCTTGCTTTATCGCATCTGAAGTTGCATGATAAATATTACCATCAACAGTTACCCCATCTATACTTCTAAAGAAATGAAATACATATCCATCATAATAGTTTTCGGTTTCTGTGTATATATAACCGCCAAGCTCACCGTAATAAACATTAAACTCAATCTGTTCTATGCCTACAACTTCAAAATCTCCAGCATTGAATTTTGCCACAAAATCTTCCGCTTTTTCCTGCGCTTCCTCAACAGTCATTGTACATCGGTTATCATCTGATAGATACTCTCCACCAGCACCATATTCTACCATTACATTTTTATTAGGTTCTTCTACTAAGGAATTAGTATCTTCTAAAGTAAACATAATAGAATTATTACTAGTGCCATATTCATTATAACGCCTAAATGATACCAACATATTAAGGTTATCATAATCTATTCTATATGAATTAGGCTCAAAATCATCAGCTACAACATAATCATCTGGTGCATTATTATATGTTTCAAATAATTGATTATATTTTCCGAGTACCCACTCGTCCATATTATCTCCATTTGCATCTATAACAGACTGATAATAATCCACATCAGCCTGATAGTATGGTTTTGGAATATATCCCTCATCAAATCTATATATTTCACCCTCCGCAAAGGCTTTGAGTATATTTTCTTTTGCCTCTGGACTTTCTTGGTGATTAAGCATCTCAACATCAATAACCTTCATTCCAGTAACATCTGGTACTGTAACATTGGCATATATTCTCTTAACAGTAGAATCATCTACTGCTTCCTCCCATAGTTCTTCATCAAATCCAATTTTATCAGCCACAGAATCCATAGATATATCAGAATCTATGCTATCTGTTGGTGTATTTGTTTCAGTAACATATTCCACCTTATCCTCCTTACCGCAGCCGGTAAGTATAATTAGCATAACGCCTATATATAACATTGTTTTATATTTTCTCATATTTCCTTTCCTCCGTTACTGAAGTGAGTTACCCATCTACTCTGTGTCATATTATTCTGACGCAGATGTTTCTTCTGATTCATTCTCATAAAAGGATATTGTTTGTTCTCCTACATTTATTATGCTTCCATCCATTGCGTTAACTACAATAGCATGACCCTCCACATTTCCGAAATAATCACTCTTATACAGCATATTTTGCGGACTATCATCAGATATTCTCCATGCTGGTATTATAGTATATTTATTATTTTCTTTGTCATACCACAAGAAATATGTAAGTTCCATATATCTAAATGTAACATAATTATGGTACTCGTTTTTCAACATTTCTTGAACAACTACAGTTTTAACATTCTCATAATCAAGCAAATTCACATTTTCTGACACTACTTCTTTTATCTCTAATGGAGATGAATATCGAGCTCCAAATACACCTTTATCATTTACAAAAACTGTTATCTGCTCCATAGACCTAATCGGTGTAGTATTATATGAGCCAGTTGACTCAACAGCCTGACGTCTCGCGTCCTCATTATCATACATATTTCCATCCACAGCAACACCATCAATGTCTCTATAAAAATAAAATATATATCCATCATTATAACTTTCAGGTACTGTGTATACATCACCATGATACAAATAAACCGCAATCTGCTCTATGCCCACAACAACGAAATCTCCAGCATTAAATTTTTCTACAAATTCTTCCGCCTTTTGCTGCGCTTCCTCTACTGACATAGTACATCTATTATCATCTGTCAGATATTGTCCACCATTCCCAAATTCTACTGTTACATTTTCATCTTGTTTGTCTACTAAATCATCTGTATATTCTATAAGAAACAAAATTTCATTAGTATTATGCTCCTCACTATGTTCAAATGTCACTACCATATTGAGTCCAGCATGATCTATTCTGTACTCATTAGGCTCATAGTTGTCCGCTAAAACATAATCATCTGGTGCTTGATTGTATATCTCAAGCAATTCATTACCATAATCTAAATACTCTTCATCTATATTATTTCCATTTGCATCTATAATCGCCTGATATGAATCAACAGCTCCCTGATAGCATGATTTTGGAATGTATCCCTCATCAAGTCTATATATCTCACCCTCTGCAAAAGCTTTAAGCACATTTTCTTTTAATTCTGGGTTCTCCGAATGATTGAGCATCTCCACATCAATAACCTTCATCCCAGAAACATCAGGCATCGTAATACCGGCACATATTTTCTTGACAGTAGAATCATCTACTGTTTCCTCCCATAGCTCTTCATCAAATCCAATTTTATCAGCCACAGAATCCATAGATATATCAGTACTTACACTATCAGATGGTGTATTTGTCTCTGTAACATACTCCACCTTATCCTTACCACAGCCGGTAAGTAGCATTGTAATAGATATACAAAATATAGCTTTTTTTAATCTTTTCATCTTGTTTCACCTCAATTAATTATCTGTATTTTCATCTACATCTTCTGCATCTCTTAAATAATAGCCTGTGTAATGCTGTTTTCCTACATTTATAACTGAACCATCCATTGCATTTATAAGAACATAAGAGTCACTCGGGGTACAATTACCACTGATGTCTGTGGTAAGCTTCCACACTGGAATAACCACTGTATTTTCTGTATCTTCATCCCAATAATTGTAGTATCCAAGCTCCATACGTCGCATAGTATCATATTCATAATATGACTTTGCCGAAATTTCTTCAATGGCAACAGATTTAACACTGTCAAAGGATTGCAAATTCACGTTCTCAGCCACGGTTTCCTTATACCTATGAGGTGACATATACGTCATTCGAACAACACCTTTATCTGTCACATCTATCTTAATTTCCTCAAAACACATGTTACAGGAAGCAGCGTTATAGCTATCTGTCAGACTCTCTCTGTACTGTTCATCGGTAACAGGGGAGTTTATATAGTCATTTCCATCTACCTCTATATCATCTATGGCCCTATATAGTTTAAAGGAATAACCATAGTAAAATGTTTCAGCACTTCCATCCTCTAAAGTACAATATACGGACATCATCTCTGTACCAACAATCTTGAACTCTCCAAGCTCTAGGCAACTAACAAAATCAAGAGCCGCCTTCTTTGCCTCTTCCTCGGTTATATCACATCTGTTAGTATTTATATCCTCTTCGTCCATTGTGGTGTAGTCTCCTGTTGTTTGATAAAATACACCTGTATAATTACTCTCATCTATAGTTTCTTCTGGATTTTTCACATCTAGGACAATCCATCTATCCATAGTACTAACATCACCTATAAAATTCACTATATATTCTACACCATCATTTTCAAACAAGTATGTATAACCAGAATAGTCATCTGCCAAAACATAATCCTCAGGGGCTTGCTCTAATAACTCCTCTTCCGCCTTAAGAGCCCGATACCAATGATAATATTCATCGTCCTCATTGTAAGGTTCATATCCCTGCTCCTCAAGATTAGCTATAATTCCCTTATAATAATCAATATTTTCCTGAATATCAGCCTTCGGAAGATATTCATAATCATACTTATACACTGGCCCATCTGTCAGGCAATTCATAAAATTCTCTTTAAACTCTGCATCAAAAGAGACTCTTTCAAGATTTACTACCTTCATGCCAGTTGCGTCTGGTATAACAACCTCTGCACATATTTTCTTTCCCTTGTCAACATCTATATCTTCCTCCCATACATTCTCAGCACCTATTTGCTCTTCAAGGGTTCCTGTAGAGATGTTGGTTGCTATGCCGTCTGTAGGGGTATTCGTTTCTGTAACGTAGTCTACCTTATCCTTGCCACAACCGGTGAGACTTAGCATACATACCATAATTATAATCCACTTGTATCTTCTCATAATTATCACTCCAAACAAGCATAATTTTGTTACTTTATTGAATTATAAAACCGAAATGTATCAAAATTGTATCAAAAAAAGAAAAAATCTCCCAAGGTTAAACCTTGAGAGATTTAATAAACACATTATCTTATTCTACTGACACAATATAGTAGTATATTGGCTGGTTACCTGGATGAAGCTCTATCTCGTAATCTGGGTACTCTTCTTCAAGCACTGCAACAAGTGCTTCTGCATCTTCCTCAGTAACATCACTTCCATAGTATACACTTAGAAGCTCTGAATCTTCATCTGACATTTCCTTGATGAGTTCTTTTACAACTTCTGTAATATCTGTTCCAACAGCTTTAATACCTTGGTCATCAATACCCATATAGTCGCCAGTTTTAATCTCTTTGCCATCGATAGAAGTATCTCTTACAGCGTAAGTAACCTGACCGGACTTAACTGCACCCATAGCCTCTATCATACTTGCCTCGTTATCCTCAACAGACATTGAATCTTCAAAGCCAATCATAGCACCAATACCCTGTGGTATAGTCTTAGAAGGAATAACTATAACGTTTTTCTCCTTTTCTATGGATGCTGCCTGATTTGCAGCCAAAACAATGTTCTTATTGTTTGGAAGTACATATACGTTTTTAGCGTTAACCTTCTCTATAGCAGAAAGTACATCATCAGTACTTGGGTTCATTGTCTGGCCACCCTGAATGATATGATCAACTCCAAGCTCTGTAAATATCTGGTCTAAGCCCTCACCTACAGATACAGCAACAAAACCATACTCCTTTGGTGGTTCAGCAGGCTTTGTAGTTTCTACCTCAGCAGCCTTTGCTCTATCCTGCTCCATAATAACCTTCTCACGGTGTTCCTCACGCATATTATCAACCTTCATGTTAGTGAGCTGACCGAACTCAAGTCCCTTCTCAAAAGCAAGACCCGGATGGTTAGTATGAACGTGAACCTTTACAATCTCATCATCTGATACAACTACAAGTGAGTCACCTATAGAAGTAAGGTACTCCTTAAACTTCATCTCGATGTCCATGTTGTATTCCTTCTCAAGAAGGATAATAAACTCTGTACAATAGCCAAAAGTGATATGAGATGTATCTATATCCTCTGAGCTTACTGAAACCTTTGGTGCAGCGGAAGTAGCTGTAGCCTTAACGTCAACTATTTCCTTACCTATAAGTCCGTTGTATGCACCCTTGAGGAACTCCATAAGTCCCTGTCCACCTGAATCTACAACACCTGCTTCTTTGAGAACAGGAAGCATATCAGGTGTCTTGGCAAGAACCTCATCACCATAAGCAAGCACTACTTCACCAAGCTCCTCAAAGCTAACATTCTTATCTGCCATTTCAACAGCCTTTTCAGCCACTCCCTTGGCAACTGTAAGTATTGTACCTTCCTTTGGCTTCATAACAGCCTTATAAGCAGTCTCAATACCTCTTACAAAACCATCAGCCAAAACTTCTGTTGTAATTTCTTTTTTGTCTTTGATTTCTCTGCAGAAACCTCTAAGCAACTGGGATAAAATAACACCTGAGTTACCACGGGCACCTCTAAGTGAACCACTTGAAATGGTCTTTGAAAGTTCCTCAATAGTTGGATTTGAAAGTGCACCAACCTCTTTTGCTGCCGCCATGATAGTCAAAGACATATTGGAGCCTGTATCACCATCTGGAACTGGGAAAACGTTAAGCTCGTTAATATAATCTTTGTTTCTCTCCAAGTTATAAGCACCGGCAAGGAACGCCTTCTGAAGCAGTCCTGCATCAATCTTCTCAATAGCCACTTGTTTCTTCCTCCTACTAATCGATAACCCTTACACCTTCAACGAAGATGTTTATGGCTCTGACTTTCATATTAGTCATCTCTTCTACTGAATACTTAACTGTATTAACAAGATTCTCACATACAGTAGATATACTTACACCGTAAGCAACTATAATATGGAAACTAATTAATAAATTGTTGTTATCATCAATGACAACATTCACACCTTTACTAACACTGTCTCCTTTAAGTAACTTAGCAATACCATCTCTCATACTGATAGTAGCCATACCAACAATACCAAAGCAACCAAGTGCAGCGTGTCCTGCGTACTGGGCAATTACTTCATTTTCAATAATTATTTCTCCGTTTTCATTTGACATGTAGCCCTTCATATGAACATTACCCCCTTATATATATTAGTGCGAAGTCACATAATAACTCCATTTTCTTCTCCTAATTATACCCATATTCTATATTTTTATCAAGTACAATTGGGTTTTTGTAGTTAAACACCCTATGAAATATAACACATTTTCATATTTTTGTAAAATTATTAAATTTCTTCTTGCATATTGTATATTTTTTTGTTAGAATATGTACGTTGCAAACCTACGGGTTAATAGTTTTGTCAAGGAGGTGCAAGCAGTGGCAAAGTGTAGTATTTGTGAAAAAGGAGCTCATTTCGGAAACAATGTGAGCCATTCTCATAGAAGATCAAACAGAATGTGGAAGTCAAACATCAAATCTGTTAAGGCTATCGTTGATGGTTCTCCAAAGAAGATTTATGTTTGTACATCATGCTTAAGATCAGGCAAAGTTGAGAGAGCTTAAGTAAAAAAATGGATGCTTTTAAGCATCCATTTTTTTTCTGATAATATATTTTATGTGTAATTTAGTAGTTGGATATGTCTTATATATAGTCAACAATTCCTGAAGACAATTAGGGTTTTTAGTAATCCTAGGCGCAAGAGCTTTCGATGAATCGTGTCGTGGACGGATGTCTGAACGTGTCTATGTAGGATGGGGCAATATTTTTAGCAACTTTACGCTTGTGCAAACATCGCAAATTATAAAATCAAGATATTTGGTACAAGCTAGTTGTCTAAAAAATATTGCCTCATCCTACATTTGACACGTGAGTTCCGGGAGCGACACGTAATCAAACATCGAAAGCTCGAGCCGTAGGAATACTTAAACCCGTAGAGTTGCGAAGGAATTGTTGACTATATATTAGACATATCCAACTATTAAAGTATACATAAAATATATTATCAGAAACATTTTATATCATTGAAAGCTGTATACGTTTCTTCTCCATATCTACTCCGATGACTGTAACGTCTACTATATCGCCTACAGATACAACTTCTAATGGATGCTTAATGTATCGATCTGTCATCTTGGATATGTGAACAAGTCCATCTTGGTGAACTCCTATATCTATGAAAGCACCAAAGTCTATTACATTTCTTACGGTTCCCTTAAGTTCCATACCTACCTTTAGATCCTTCATATCAAGAACATCACTTCTAAGTATTGGCTTTTCCATTTCTTCACGAGGGTCTCTGCCTGGCTTTTCAAGCTCTTTTACTATATCTACGAGGGTTGGTTCACCAAGGCCTATCTCCTCTGCCATTTTAGCAGTGTTAGTTATCTTTCCGCTGATGCCCTTCATACCACCACTCTTTAACTCTTCGTCTGATATTCCAAGCTTGGTCATAAGGTTCTTTGTAGCCTCATAGCTTTCTGGGTGAACACTGGTTGTATCAAGGATTTCATCTCCACCATTGATACGAAGGAAACCTGCGCACTGCTCGTAAGCCTTTGGTCCAAGCTTAGGTACCTTGAGAAGCTCCTTACGGTTTTTGAACTGTCCGTTTTCCTCACGGTAAGTAACAATATTTTTAGCCAAAGTCTTATTGATACCTGAAATGTACTCAAGAAGTGGTGCTGAAGCTGTATTTAAGTCAACACCTACGCTGTTAACACAATCCTCTACTACACCTGTTAAGGCATTTCCAAGGTTCTTTTGGTTCATATCGTGCTGATACTGACCAACACCAATTGACTTAGGGTCAATCTTTACAAGCTCTGCAAGGGGATCCTGAATACGTCTTGCTATAGATGCTGCACTTCTTTGTCCTACATCAAAGTTAGGGAACTCCTCTGTAGCAAGCTTACTAGCTGAATATACAGATGCTCCCGCCTCATTTACTATAACGTACTTAACATCCTGCTTAATTTCCTTAAGAAGCTCTACTATAACCATCTCTGACTCACGGCTAGCTGTACCATTTCCAAGAGAAATAAGAGTTATACCATACTTATCTATAAGCTTTTTAAGTATCTGCTTAGCCTCAGCAATCTTTTTCTGTGGCTCTGTTGGGTAAATTACAATTGTGTCAAGAACCTTTCCTGTTGGGTCCACAACAGCAAGCTTACAGCCAGTTCTAAAAGCAGGGTCCCAGCCAAGCACAGTCTGTCCTGCAACTGGTGGCTGCATAAGTAACTGATGAAGGTTTTTACCAAATACATTGATAGCTCCCTCTTCTGCCATATCTGTAAGCTCATTTCTAATCTCACGCTCAATGGATGGGGCGATAAGTCTTTCGTAACTATCGCTTATTGCTTCTAAAATATAGGTTGCACTATCATGGTCAGCCTTATATATTATTTTCTTATTAAGATATCTAATAATATCATCTACAGGAGCCTCAATCTTAACAGTGAGTATCTTCTCTGCCTCACCACGATTAATAGCAAGTATTCTATAGCCAACAGCCTTCTTAATATCCTCTGTGAAATCGTAGTACATTTCATAAACAGACTTTGCCTCAGGGTCCTTAGCTGTAGATACAAGCTTGCCCTTCTTTCTGGTCATATCTCTTATAGCTGTTCTATATTCCGCCTCATCTGCATAGGCTTCAGCTAGAATATCCTTCGCTCCTGCAATAGCATCCTCAGCAGTAAGGACCTCTTTTTCCTCTGAAATATAGGCCTCTGCCTCTTTGAGGATAGTCTTATCTGTCATCTGAAGACTTATGATATTCGCAAGCCCCTCTAAGCCTTTTTCCTTGGCTATAGTAGCTCTTGTTCTTCTCTTTGGCTTGTAAGGTCTATACAAATCCTCTACAGCAACTAAGGTCATAGCGTCTTCAATTTGCTTACGAAGCTCATCAGTAAGCTTGCCCTGCTCCTCAATAGTTGAAAGCACAGTAGCTTTCTTCTCCTCTAAGTTACGAAGATATGTAAGTCTCTCATCTAAATTACGAAGCTGTTCGTCATTAAGTGAGCCTGTTACCTCTTTTCTATATCGAGAAATAAACGGTATGGTATTTCCCTCGTCAATAAGCTCGATAGTCTTTTCCACCTGCCAGAGCTTTACACCTAATTCTTCTGCTATAATTTTTTGAATGTTCATAATTTTTCCTCAATTCCCTTTATTTTCTTATTGTTTATCCATTCCGGATTCTTCCCTTTTTTCAAAATTAACCATATAGTGTGGATCTTTTCTCATATCTACCATTTGTTTAAAGGCATGGAGAACCATTCTGTCTTTGTTACAATAATCTGTGTTCTTACCCATATCATGATAAATATTATATTTATTCATTTGGCTAAAATATATGTCAAGTAAAGTCAGCTCTCCACAGGCTATTGTTCCCTTCAGAGTATGATTTGACACAAAGTAATTAAACTCCTCTAATAATTCCTCATCTCTTAGCATATCCTGCCACAGTTCTGTGGCAAATTCTATGGTTTCGCCCACCATAAGTGATAATGCCTTAAGGTTTTCGAAGGATTTAATTTTACTTGCGTTATATAAAATTACTGACATAGTATCACTCCAAAAAATTTGTTATAACATTATATTTTAGCCGACTATCAGATATAAAATATATTCTAAATTAAGTTTTAGCTTAAAATATATTATCTGCAATATACCACTTCAACTGTCTCCATAGCTTTCTGGTAAAGCTCCTCTATCTTGCCCTCTAATGCTTTTTCAGACTCAAGTATCTTGTCAAGCTTAGGTCTTGTTACTGGATGCTTTGCAACAAAGGTAGTACAACAATCCTCGTATGGCTGTATAGACGTCTCATAGGTTCCAATCTTTTCAGATATATCAATAATTTCCTGCTTGTCCATACCAATACATGGTCTCATAACCGGAAGCTTATCTGCCGCAAGGTCAATTACTGACAAGCTCTGTACTGTCTGGCTTGAAACCTGACCTATGCTTTCACCTGTGATAATACACTGACAATCATTTGCGAGGGCAAGCTCCTGAGCCATCTTGTAAAATACTCTCTTCATAATGATAGTTAACTCATCATGTGGACAGTTGTCATATATAGCAAGCTGCACATCTGTAAAATTAACTATATGAAGCTTGATTGGTCCTGAATACTGTGCCACAAGATTTCCAAGGTCAATAACCTTCTGCTTTGCTCTCTCACTTGTATATGGAGGTGCATGGAAATATACTGCCTCGAGCTCCACACCTCTTTTTGCAATCATATATGCAGAAACTGGACTATCTATACCACCAGAAAGAAGAACCATACCCTTACCATTGGTTCCAACTGGAAGGCCTCCTGGTCCCGGAATAGTCTTAGAATAGATATATGCTACATTCCTTACCTCCACATTTATCATAACCTCTGGCTCATGTACATCCACCTTAAGTTCTGGAAAGCTTTCTAAAAGAGCTGCTCCAAGATCACAGTTAAGCTCCATAGAAGACTTTGGATAATTCTTATCATTTCTTCTAGCATGTACCTTAAAGGTGAAATCCTTGTTCTTATATTCATTAGCGACATAATCAACAACTGCCTTAGAAATATTCTCGAAAGCTGTATCTTCTACAACCACAACAGGACAGATACCCACAACACCAAATATAGTTCCAAGTACCTTCATTACATCGTCATAGTCATACTCTGAATGAGCTTCTACAAATATACGACCATATTCTCTCTTTACTTCAAATTTGCCAAGTGGTTTAAGTCTTGCACGCATTCTCTTACACATAATATCTTCAAACACATAACGATTTTTACCCTTGGTACCTATTTCGGCGTATTTAATTAAAAATACCTTGTAATCCATTTTTTTCTCCAATCTAATTTATTTTCTAATATATCTTCTAAATACCGGCAATATCTCCTCTATCACCTGTACCGCATATTCTACCTGCTCCATTGTATTAAACTCAGAAAAGCTAAATCTGAGTGTGGACTCAAGCTTGGTGTTGTCAAGACCAATAGCCTTAAGTACATTGCTTACATGAGGCTTATTTGAAGAACAGGCTGAACCGGATGACACATAAACTCCTCTTTCCTCAAGTGCATGTAGCATAACCTCGCTTCTGATGCCAACGAAGCTTACGCTAGCTATATGTGGTGCTTCTCCTGAGTTGTCAAATACATTCTCAAGCGTAGTAACCTTATCTATAAATGCTTCCTTTAAGCCTCTTATATGTTCCATCTTAGCATCATGGTTCTTATACATAAGCTCTGCAGCAAGTCCCATGCCTGCTATGGCTGGAACGTTTTCTGTGCCTGAACGCATTGCTTTTTGCTGTCCACCACCATATATAATTGGTCTAATCAACGTCTTTTCCTTAATGTATAGAACTCCTGAGCCCTTTGGACCGTGAATCTTATGACCACTTATACTAAGCAAGTCTGCTCCCAGCTTCTTAGGGGTAAATCTAAGCTTGCCAAATGCCTGAACTGCATCTATATGATAAAGAATTGATGAGTTATAATCCTTTATAATCTTTCCTATTTCTTCTACTGGCTGTATAGCGCCTATCTCGTTATTTACATACATAACGGATACAAGAATAGTATCTGGTCTTAATGTAGCCTTTAGTTCGTCAAGCTTAAGCTTTCCGACACTATCTACACCTACAACGCTTATCTCATATCCTTCTTTTGCAAGAAAATCCATAGTTGCAGATACAGATGCATGCTCAATCTCTGAGGTAATTATATGCTTGCCGGCTCTTCTATGAGCCATAGCTCCACCTATAATTGCCATATTATTCGCCTCAGTTCCACCTGATGTGAATACAATTTCTTTTTCCTGACATTTTAACTCCTTAGCTATTTGAGTTGTAGCAGTTTTAATATATCTTTCTGCCTCCACACCCTTCATATGAAGTGAGGATGGATTTCCATAGTCCTCATCCATAAGCTTTATCATTATATCCTTTACTTCCGGAAAAACTGCTGTTGTCGCAGCATTATCAAAATATGCTTCCATAGTTCCTCCTACTCATCTAACTCAAACATAATAATTGACAGCACAGCAAGCCCTGCTGTCTCTGTTCTTAGTATACGGTTACCAAGGGTAATACACTTAGCACCCATAGCAATGGCCATATCAACCTCTTCCTTTGCAAAGCCACCTTCTGGACCTATGAATATGCCAAGAGTTTTCTTGCCCTTTATATCTTTTATAACCTCTCTGGAATATTCTATACCCTTTGCTTCCTCATATGGTATAAGGTTCATATCCAAGGTTTTGGCATATTCTATAGCCTGCTTAAATGTCATAAATGGCTTAACCTCTGGGATAATTCCTCTGCCAGATTGCTTACCAGCGCTCTCAGCAATTCCCTTATATCTATCTATCTTCTTTCCCGCTTTTTTGTCATCTATCTTGACTACAGTTCGCTTTGTAAGTACGGGAACAATCTCATATGCACCAAGCTCAACCGCCTTCTGAATAATAAGCTCTAGCTTATCTGACTTAGGCATACCTTGAAATAAGGTTATCTTGACAGGGAGCTCTGCGGCATTTTTAAACACATCAACTATGTTTGCCGTAACAATATCCTGAGCTATATCTTCTATTCGGCACTGATAATCCATACCATTGCCGTCTCCAACTAAAATCTCATCACCAGACTTTAGGCGTAGCACATTCTTGATATGATTAACATCATCACCTGTTATTATTATATTGTCCCCTTGGGAGTTAATCCCGTCAACAAAAAAACGATGCATATGTATTCTCCTTATCATATAAAACCAACTTATGATAACATATTTTTGTCTTTCCTACAATGAATTACACCATAAAAATCCTAAATTTCTTCTAATTTTGCAAATAAAAAATAGCACCGTGACGAGTGCTATTTTTATTGAGGAAATAATCTATTTTGCAATTATAGAAACCCAGTCATTCATATGAACAACATCAATTATTTCAAATCCATTTGAAAGAAGTGCTTCCTTAACAGCTTCTTCCTTCATATCAATAATACCTGATGTTATAAAATATCCATTTTCCTTTAAGAATGGCTTAATTACGCCTGAAAGTGGAATAATTACATCAGCTAATATATTTGCCACAACAATATCATACTTCTCACCTTTGTTTACATCAAAAGCCACCTTAGATGCTACATCATCTCCTGCGAGAAGATTACCACAGGTAAGAGCAAGTTTATCCTCTGATATGTTGTTTACCTCTCTATTCTCAACGCTGGCACGAACAGCCACCTCATCAATGTCCATACCATGAACAAAGCCAGCTCCTAGCATTACACTGATAATAGAAAGTATACCGCTACCAGAACCAACATCAAAAACTGTATCACCAGTCTTAAGATACTTCTTAAGCTGACCTATACATAGCTTTGTTGTCTCATGAGAACCTGTTCCAAAGGCGATACCCGGGTCAATCTCTACCACCATATCACCATCCTGAACATCAAAAGCTCTTCCCATGTAGGCTTTATAACTATATTGTCATATAATCTGAAAGGCTTGAAAAACTGTTTCCAGTTATTAATCCAATCCTTGTCTTCTGTGTTACCTAGAGTAATGTTCTTTGTACCTACAGGTAAAAACTCTTCAAGGCGGGTAAGTTCTGCAACTATATCCGCCTTTAAAGTGTCAACATCAAAGCTATCGTCAATGAAGCAGGAAACCTTTGCAGTCCCATCATCCTCACCCTCTACAAGAGGAATATCTACGAACATAGCCTTTTTGTCTTCTTCTGTAAGTGGAACATTATCCTCAATCATTATTCCTTCAACGCCTAAATCATCTAGAAAGGCACTAAGAATATCAACTGCTTCCACAGTTGTATCGACTGTTAATTTTGTCCACACCATATTTTTTTATTCCTTAAAATTTTTTTAATCCTTTTTTCTTCTTGTGTCCGCCAAAGCTGAATTCTCCTGCTGAATCTGTTGAAGAACGAGCATTTACAGTAGTTGTATTGGCATATTGGTTAAGTATATTCTTTTGCTCTTCAGTAAGCTTATCAGGTACCTGTACAACAAGTGTAACATAGTGGTCACCTCTTACATTCTTATTACGAAGAGTTGGAACTCCCTTACCTTTAAGTTTAACCTTAGTATCAGTCTGAGTACCTGGCTTGATGTCTAAATCATAAGGACCATCTATTGTGTTAATGGTAACCTTTCCACCAAGAGCAGCTTGAGTAAAACTGATTGGCTCTGATGAATAAAGGTCGTACTCCTGTCTCTGGAAGGTTGGATGTCTATCAACAAGTACGGTTACAAGAAGATCTCCTCTTCCACCACCATTGATACCAGGCTCACCTTTCTCACGAATACGAATACTCTGTCCGTTGTCTATACCTGCTGGCACTGCAACCTGAATCTTCTTCTTACTCTTTACAAAACCTGATCCAGCACAGTTGCTACACTTAAACTTAATAAGCTTACCTGAACCTCCACAATCCGGACAGCTTTGTACAGTTCTTGCCATACCAAAAAGTGACTGTTGTGTATATACAACCTGACCTTTACCGGCACATTTTGAACATGTTTCTGGTTGATGTCCAGGCTGTGCTCCACTACCATTACATACATCACACTCGTCCTTTAATGGCAACTCCAGTTCTTCCTGAGAACCAAAAATAGCCTCCTCAAAAGATACACGAACTGTTGTCTTAATGTTAGCACCCTTCATCGGGCCAGTCTGCTGACGCTGTCTTGAACCACCGCCAAAAATATCTCCGAAAATATCTCCAAAGATATCTCCCATATCTGCAAAATCAAAACCGCCAAATCCACCTGGGCCACCACCCTGCTCAAAGGCAGCATGACCATACTGGTCATACTTAGCCCTCTTCTCAGGATCACTCAAAATGGCGTATGCTTCAGCTGCTTCTTTAAATCTTTCTTCTGCTTCTGTATCACCTGGATTAGTATCCGGATGGTACTTCTTCGCAACCACGCGGTAAGCTTTTTTAAGTTCTGCATCCGTTGCTCCCTTGGTTACGCCGAGCACCTCATAATAATCTCTCTTATCTGCCATATGCATTCACCCTTATTTTCTCAAATTTATAGTTGTTTCTTAGATTTCCTTGTAATCTGCATCAACTACGTCTGCATCATCTGAGAAATCTGGAGTACCTGCTCCTGTACCTGCGTTTGCACCAGGGCCCTGCTGCTCATATAACTTTGAGAAGAGTGCCTGAGCTGAATTCATAAGAGTCTCCTTACCAGCCTTAATCTTTTCAACATCGTAATCAGTCATAGCATCTGGATCTGTGCTCTCAATAATCTCCTTAAGTGCCTTTAAGTCTTCCTCAACCTTGCTCTTATCAGCTGATGAAAGCTTGTCGCCTACATCTGAAAGTGCTCTCTCTGTCTGGAATACCATAGCATCTGCATCATTTCTAGCCTCAATAGCTTCCTTACGCTTCTTATCAGCTGCCTCATACTCTGCAGCTTCCTTAACTGCTCTTTCGATATCCTCGTCTGAAAGTGAAGTTCCTGAAGTAATTGTGATATGCTGCTCTCTACCAGTTCCAAGATCCTTAGCTGATACATTTACAATACCATTTGCATCAATATCAAATGTAACTTCAATCTGAGGAACACCTCTTCTTGCTGGAGCAATACCATCAAGTCTGAATCTACCAAGTGACTTGTTATCTCTAGCAAACTCTCTCTCTCCCTGAACAATATTGATGTCTACTGCATCCTGATTGTCCTGAGCAGTGGAGAAAATCTGGCTCTTATTTGTAGGAATTGTTGTATTTCTCTCAATAAGGTGAGTAGCAATACCACCCATAGTCTCAATTGAAAGTGTAAGTGGAGTAACGTCAAGGAGAAGGATTTCGCCTGCACCTGCGTCACCAGCAAGCTTACCACCCTGAATAGATGCACCGATAGCAACACACTCGTCTGGGTTAATACCCTTGAATGGCTCCTTACCAGTAATCTTCTTAACCATTTCCTGAACAGCAATTATACGAGTTGAACCACCAACTAAAAGAACCTTGTCAAGCTCTGATGGTGAAAGTCCTGCATCACTGAGTGCTGTCTGTACAGGAGTTCTTGTCTTATCTACAAGATGTGCTGTAAGCTCATCAAACTTAGCTCTTGTTAAATCCATATCAAAGTGCTTAGGACCCTCAGAAGTTGCAGTAATGAAAGGAAGGTTAATGTTTGTAGTAGTTGATGATGAAAGCTCCTTCTTAGCCTTCTCAGCTGCTTCCTTAAGTCTCTGCATAGCCATCTTATCAGTTGAAAGGTCTACACCCTCTGTCTTCTTAAACTCAGCTAACATATATTCTGTGATTGCATTATCAAAGTCATCACCACCAAGCTTGTTATCACCAGCAGTTGCAAGAACCTCGATTACACCATCACCAATCTCAATGATAGAAACATCAAATGTACCACCACCAAGATCGTATACCATAATCTTTTGCTCTTCCTCGTTGTCAAGGCCGTATGAAAGTGCTGCTGCAGTAGGCTCGTTAATGATACGCTTAACATCAAGACCAGCAATCTTACCAGCGTCCTTAGTAGCCTGTCTCTGAGAATCTGTGAAGTAAGCTGGAACAGTGATAACTGCCTCAGTTACCTTCTCACCAATATATGCCTCAGCATCAGCTTTAAGCTTCTGAAGAGTCATAGCTGAAATCTCCTGTGGAGAATACTTCTTATCGTCAATAGTTACCTTGTAATCTGAACCCATATGTCTCTTGATAGAAGCGATAGTTTTGTCAGCATTTGTAACAGCCTGACGCTTTGCAGCATCACCAACTACTCTCTCACCTGACTTTGTGAATGCAACTACAGATGGTGTAGTTCTAGCACCCTCAGCATTAGTGATAACAACTGGCTTACCACCTTCCATAACAGCTACACATGAATTTGTTGTTCCTAAATCAATACCAATAATCTTTCCCATTTTCTTTTTCCTCCATTTTTATATCTTTATATTTATTATTACATTATACGGGTATCTTCGACTCATTTTCGCAAAGGTCTCATGGTCAGTTTGCTACTTTAACCATACTGTGTCTAAGCACCTGGTCTTTGTACATATAACCCTTTTGCATCTCTTCAACTACAATATTCTCACCGAAGCTTTCATCTTCTACATGAATAACTGCATTGTGAAGCTCTGGGTCAAAGTTCTTGCCCTCAGCATTCATAGGTACTACTCCTATGCCCTCTAAAGATGCCATAAGCTGTTTGTAAATCATATCTACGCCCTGCTCAAAGCCTCTTTCTCTATCCTCTTCTGGGATACTTGCTAAAGCTCTCTCAAAGTTATCAACAACTGGAAGAAGCTTTTCTAAAGCATCCTTTGCTCCAAAGTCATATAATTTCTTTGATTCTTTTTCATTTCTAACTCTTGCATTTTCAAACTCAGCAAGAAGTCTTTTATACTTCTCTTCGTTGTCTGCTGCAAGTTCCTTTGTTCTTTCAAGTTCCATCATGAGAGCTTTGCTGCCTCTGCGGCTTCCCTTTGGCACTGGCTTTGGTCTTTCATCTTCAGCGTTTACCTCATCGATTTGCTCAACCTCGTCTATTTTAACCTCTGTGCCTTCGTTAACAGCAGCTTCTGTCTCAACCTTAACTTCTTCTACTGTTTCTTCAGCATTGACTTGCTTTGCCTTTTTAGTTGCCATCTGTGTTCACCTCTTTGCCTTTCTTAAATATATCATCCAACTCTACAGTTAAATTTTTTAAAGTATTAACAACCTTCTTGTAATCCATTCTCTTTGGACCAATAATTCCAATTGTACCTGTGGCCCCCTCTGGCATCTTATAGGTTGCTGTAACCAATGAACAGTCCTGCATATTCTGTACCGGAGTTTCATCACCGATATATACCTGTATTCCGGTATCATTGTCGTCTTTACCTGCCGTCTCTTCGAGAATATGGGATAATTCTGTTTTATCCTCAAACTTTTCAAGGAGCTCACTGGTTTTGCTTATATCTCCAAGCTCTGGATACTTGAGTATGTTAGTAGCTCCACTGGTGTATATCTCTAATTCCTTTGCCTCGTGGATTGCTTCAACGATTCCCTTAAATATATGATCAAGGATTCCCTCATACTCTCCTGCTTGATTCTTCATAGTTTGAATCATCTCGATATTTATATCCTCTAGACTGGCTCCCTGTAGGAATGTATTGAGAAGTATGTTAAATTTCAATATATCCTCGTTGGCAAGCTCTACGTTTACTCGTATAAGCTGATTCTTAACTATATTTCCTTCAACTACTATAACTGCCAAAAGATTATCTATATCTACCTGAGATAACTGTATGAACTTAACTGTTTTGTTGTACTTTGGTGCGGTAACCATAGTGGCATAGTTCGTATTGTATGCCAATACCTTTGCAACCTGCTTGAGCAAAAGTTCCATCCTGTCTACTCTTTCAAGTAAGGAACTCTTCACCTCTTCAACCTCTTCCTTTTCTTCCATAAGGTTGTCAACGTAAAATCTATAACCCTTATCTGTTGGAATTCTGCCGGCTGAAGTATGTGGCTGAACAATATACCCTAGTTCCTCCAAATCCGCCATCTCATTTCTAATGGTTGCAGAACTAAGATTCAAATCAGTATACTTTGAAATAGTTCTGGAACCAACTGGTTCACCAGTCTCTAGATAATTGGCGATAATGGATTTGAGGATTTTCTTCTTACGCTCATCCAGCTCCATTCAATCATCCTTTCTTTTAAAAAACGACCTGTTATTTTTTTCTTTATTAGCACTCATCTGATTTGAGTGCTAATCTCTATTTCATAATCTATCACTAGCCATTAATTTTGTCAAGGTGATTTGATATAAAATGTGAGAAATATTTGTGAATTATTTCGATAAAAAAAGCCAGACAGCTTATTTGCTGTCTGACTTAAAAATTAGTCTGGTATTATTTTAATTGGGTCTTCTCCATATTCGCTAAAATACTCAATATTAAGGTTATTATCCATTACGTACATTTCCAAATACACTCTCATAGATTCAACTCTTTTAGCATCATCCAATGTCATAAATTGGTCATACAGTTCTGGATAGTCCTTGGTAAATTCCTGAATATCCTCTAAATAACTTCCGTCTGAAGCTCGATCAAAAGATATAACCTGATAATTGCCCCCTTGCTTTTTCAGGTGGAAACAAGCTGGCATCTCATATCCCGATTGAGCTTCTATAATTGAGCCATTTAACTGATATCCATATGCCCAAAAGTTACCGAAAACAAGATATTCTCCGTCTTCTTCAACTTCTTTGTATATAACATATCCCGGAATACACACCTGATTCTCATCAAGGAACATTGTATATTCATCTCTCATATATTCATATATAGCCTCAATCTTTTCGTTATCACCTGTAAAAATATATTCTGTAAGATATACATTTTCTTGTTCAGTAGAGCTTGCCATACTTAAGTCAATTTCATTTACAACAAAAGAATCTAAGCCCTCAACCTCTGTATAAAGGCAAGTCACACCTTCTGTATAAAGTATAAAGCTACTACAGTTTTTACCTGTTTCATCGGTCCAATTAATAGAATGTTCACTGTATACACTTTCAGAATCTATAGAAAACATCTGTGACACTTCTTCATTTTCAATATATCTTTCGTATGTGTATTCGTAATTATTTTCAATTAACTGACACATTTGATAATATCTATCTAACTCTGCTTTATCTTCCCCTATTTCATATGAAGTAAGCTCTCCACCATCTGCCTCATTCAAATCAAAGCAATAATAGCTTCCTATAGGTGAATTTTCTCCCGAATTAAATACTATTACCCTATTATCTTCCATAACAATATGACTATGCTTTTTATCACCCTCAAAATAAACACAATCAATCTTTTGTGTATCAATAGTAGCCTTTACTGCCTCCTGAGCTAAATCATATACTATGGCCCCTCTTGAATCAGCAAATATTAAGATTTCATGGTCTATGTAGTATATCTTAGGTGCATATACTGTATTATTCTTATCGTAAGATTCTTCTAAACTACCAGCAACATCCTGCTTGCCTTGAAATACAGATACCCACTCCTTAATTGCAGCATACACCTTTCCACCAGTTACTTTATTTGCTCCTATTCCTGCTAAGATTATGATCATAATTGATGCTGCTACACCGATCATAGTTTTGACAAACTTATTTCCTGCTTTGCTTTTTTGCTTTTTCACAGTTTCTATAGATACAACTTTTTTCTCAGAAACCTCATCTATAGTTTTATTTTCTGATACTACCTCCGAGAGACGCTCCCACATTTTCATTGACTGTTCCTCAGTAGGTGATAATCTATCAATAGAGTCTTTTATTATTTTTTTATTATCTTCACTCATATTTTCTTACCTCCTGAATCACTTTTTTTAGCTTATCTCTCGCAGTTTTAAGCTGAGTTTGTATAGTACTTTCTTTTCTATCTAATATCTTTGACATTTCCCTTATTGAATAGTCCTCGTAATAAAATAGGTATATTACTTCCTTATACTTATCTGGTAATTTCATAATATGTTCCAGCAATTCATTATCCTGTTCTTCCCCTTGAATTTGCTCGGGTATATCTCCCATATCTACATTACGCTTCCAAAAATTCTTTAACTGATCCTTACAATAATTTCTAGTAACCGTAATAAACCAAGCCTTTTCATGTTCTATATCTTCAAAAGAAGAACCTTTTTCTATGTATTTTAGAAACACATTTTGTACGGCATCTTCAGCATCTGACACGTTATTTAGCATAAGCATGGCTATACGGTACACTCGTTTATGCTGCCGTTCAAAAATATCCTTTAGCTCCATTTTTCCTCTCCCTAAACATTTGTAATCCCATAAATATCAGACCTAATTCTATCATAGCTACCGCCAAGAATAAATACTAAAATTCTAATTCACCTTCAAAGAACTCCCCATTATCCTCTGATTCATAATCAATCTCTTCATAAATGTACCCCTCATATTTTATGGTATGATTATCATGGTCAATCTCATAAAAATAACACTTTCTTAATTCTTCAAATCTATCATCGCTTACGTCGTTGTAATTAACTTTAATCATGCTAGTTCCGCCTACAGTGTGCGATTCTGCGGGAAAACCAGACAACTGGGCATAATCATCAATAGTCACACCAAAGAAATATAATGGATAGGACATATATCCACTCTGAAATGTAGTGTCCATGTAATAATACTGATTGTCAATTCTTACAATATTCCATGCATGAGCAGTATCATCATTCCATCCACCCACTACATCAGCGTCAATTCCAACTTGTAACAGCAAATATGCATATGCGGCCGCATATTCCTGACATATTCCAGTCTCATCCATTATCATTCTATATCCACCACATAATTTATCCCCTGTAACTACTCCTGTTTCAAGCTGTACATAATCATATACATAAGTCATACTGCAATATTGATATAGCTTAAGAGCGCGCTCAAATTCTGTATCACCCTCCTGTATATTCGTAGTTATTACTTCTTCTACCTTAGCCTTAAATTCTTCTACATTCTTCAAATGTTCATTCTTTGAATATCTATACACAATCTGGCATTTTCCATCAACAATTGTATTATCATCATACACTGGCATATCTAGACAATCAGATGTTATAGGTAAAAAAGTGAAGGCTACATCTAAAATCTTCCAATATGTATCATAATCTGGACATTCAAAGCTATCCTCGCCAGCTAATACTGCATCACAGAAGCCTTTATAGTATTCAACAAATTCTTCACCATAAGTTTCTACATAAAAATCCGGAATTACATGAGGATTAAAAGTATACTCATAACTTTCTCTGCCATCATTAATTACTATTCCTTCTGGAATCTCTGTACTTTCTGCTTCCTCTTCAACAACTGACTCTTCGTTATTTTCCTCTGTGGTATAAACTTCTGCTTCATAAACTGAACTATTTTTATTTTCCTCAACAGTAACATCTTTTTTGCCACAGCCTGTAAGCAATAATGCACACATTACCAAATAAATTGTTTTTTTCAATCCTTTAATTTTTCTCATTTCTAATTCTCCTTATCTTCTCTATTAAATATTGTTTTTATTTTTAACCACATTTTTATAGATTGTTCTTTTGTGGGCACAAGCATATCAATTGCTCTCTTTATATGTTTTTTCATTACCTTTTTTCCTCCTTTATCTATTACACGATTTAAAAATCAAAAAAATCCTATTTTTTTAATTTTTTTCAAAAAAAATTCATCTGTTTAAGAAATTAAACAGATGAACTAATATACTAATACAATTTTTTACGAAAAATAGAGATTACTCTACACTCAAATACTCAAGGGAAGTAATATTCACAATATCCCTATATTCAAGTAATTCTTGCTTATTCATTTTATTAAAATCTTTAGAGGAATAGTCATAGCTACCTTCTGCAGGTATAACACAAGCACCACTTGCATATCCCTGAAGTTTAATTACTGGTTTTTTGCCTTTTTTTGCTACCAGTATAAATGGCATTTCAAACTTAACAGTTATCTCCTCAATACCAACACTAAATCCAAGAACATCAAAGGACTCTGAATCTAATATTTCACAGCTGGTAATCTTATCAATACTAAAATTATCTTCCGTGTCATTTGCTGCACTAATTATTCTTGATAGCTCTGAAAGTTCTTCTACTTTGCGAGATATAACTTCCCATAGCAAAGTGCTACTTATCTTATCAACAAACTCCTTCATACACATACCCCCTTAGTATCGATGAATTTAATCCTTATCAAGAATAAAATCCGCCAGAATGGTGTTGCTTACATCTATACCCATATCGGTTAAAATAATTCTATCATCAATGGCTGCCATATAACCCATATCAATATATTTGTTGAGAACTGGGCCATATACCTCGTATATATCCTTATTAAATCGCTCCTCAAAGTCCTCTCTACTGATACCACACATCATTCGAAGTCCTAGGAACATAAATTCCTCCATACGAGCATCGATATATACCGGTGTAACATTTTCACGAAGCTTTCTAGTTGTGTCGTTGTAGAGAATCTCCATATTGTCCATCTCAACAAACTTCTCACTAGTCTCTTCCATAAGCTCAATATACTGAAATATATCACGCATATTGTTAAAGCGTTTGCCTTGAAAATATGATGACGCACCAATACCAAAGCCAATATATTCACCGCCTGTCCAGTAAACCATATTGTGCTTACATTCATAGCCTGCTCTCGCATAATTGGAAATCTCATATCTATCATAGCCATGAGCAGCCAAAAGCTTCTTGGTTATCTCATACATTCTTCTATCTATCATCTCTGGTGGAAGTGACTCTAAAATCTCCGGATCATTTGCAAATGGAGTTCCTGGCTCTATAGACAATGAATATGATGATATATGCTCAGGTCCAAAATCTAACACTCTAGACAGCGTATCCACATAAGAATGGATAGTCTGTCCTGGTAAGCCTGACATAATGTCAACATTAATGTTATTGAAGCCTGCCCTTCTAGCTGCCTTGTAACTAGCTACAAACTGATCATAGTTGTGTAATCTACCCATCTTTTTCAACATCTCATCATCCGCAGACTGGAGTCCTATACTGATTCGGTTAATACCAGCACTCTTGTAGCCATTTAATTTCTGATGTCTAAGTGTTCCTGGATTAGCTTCAATGGATATCTCTGCATCCGGTTCCAAAGTAAAGGTTTTTCTAATAAAAGCCATTATATTGGTAATAAGACCCTCATCCAATAAGGATGGAGTTCCTCCTCCAATAAAAACACTTCTAACAATATAATCACCGGCAATAGGTGCATATAACTTAATCTCCTGACAGAGGCTGTCTACATATCTAAGCATAGTGCCATAGCTTTCTCCATCAAAAGATAAAAAATCACAATACTTGCACTTTACAGCGCAAAATGGTATATGAACATATAAGCTCACATATTTACTCATAGATAATCTACTCCTCATCTAACTTAAGTACACTCATAAATGCCTTCTGTGGTATCTCTACATTGCCCACCTGACGCATTCTCTTTTTTCCTTCCTTCTGCTTTTCAAGAAGCTTTCTCTTACGGGTAATATCACCGCCATAGCACTTAGCAAGCACGTCCTTACGCATAGCTTTTACTGTTTCTCTGGCAATAACCTTACTTCCGATAGCCGCCTGAATAGGTATCTCAAACAAATGTCTTGGTATCTCTTCTTTAAGTTTCTCACACATCTTTCTACCACGCTCATAGGAGGTATCCTTATGTAGTATGAAGGATAATGCATCCACCTCTTCCTTGTTGATAAGAATGTCAAGCTTAACAAGGTCTGATTTTACATAACCCTTGAACTCATAGTCAAAAGATGCATATCCTCTTGAACGTGACTTAAGAGCATCAAAGAAATCATAAATAATCTCATTAAGTGGTAAATCATATTTTAAGACTGCTCTGGTTGTCTCCATATACTCCATACTCTTATATATACCACGTCTCTCCTGACATAGCTGCATAATGGCACCAACATACTCTGTTGTAACCATAATTTCTGCAGATACAAATGGCTCCTCCATATAATCAATCATAGAAGGATCAGGAAGATTAGATGGGTTGGTAAGCTCGATAATCTCTCCATCTGTTTTATGAACCTTATATATAACTCCTGGCGCTGTTGTTACCAAATCAAGGTTATATTCTCTCTCCAAACGCTCCTGAATAATCTCTAAATGTAAAAGTCCAAGGAAACCACATCTAAAACCAAATCCTAAAGCAATAGATGTCTCCGGTTCAAAGCTGAGTGACGCATCATTTAGCTGAAGCTTCTCTAATGCATCTCTAAGATCCGGATACTTGGCACCATCTGCTGGGTAAAGACCACAGTAAACCATAGGGTTAACCTTTTTATATCCTGGAAGGGCCTCATCACAAGGGTTGTCCCCATCGGTAACAGTATCACCTACTGTTGTATCCTTTACATTTTTAAGACTGGCTGTAATATAGCCAACCATACCTGCTGAAAGCTCATCACAAGGCAAGAACTGTCCAGCACCAAAAATACCCACCTGTACAACCTCTGCTTCTGCACCGGTGGCCATCATACGAATCTTGGTTCCTTTTTTTACTGTACCATCAAATAATCTGCAAAATATAATAACTCCCTTATAAGAATCATATAAACTATCAAATATAAGAGCTTTAAGAGGAGCTTCAGGGTCACCCGATGGAGCAGGTATCTTGGTAACTATCTGCTCAAGTACCTCCTCGATGTTGATACCGTTTTTAGCTGAAATAAGTGGGGCATCATGGGCTTCAATACCTATAACATCCTCTATTTCATTAATTACTCTTTCAGGATCAGCAGAAGGCAAATCTATTTTATTGATAACCGGCATAACATCAAGATTGTGATCCACTGCCAAATACACATTTGCAAGAGTCTGGGCTTCAATACCCTGTGCAGCGTCTACAACTAGGATGGCTCCCTCACAAGCCGCAAGACTACGAGATACTTCGTAATTAAAGTCTACATGCCCAGGAGTATCAATAAGGTTGAAGATATACTCCTCTCCGTCATTTGCCTTATAGACTATACGGACAGACTGAGCCTTAATAGTTATACCTCGTTCCCTCTCAAGTTCCATATTGTCAAGAACCTGGTTCTGCATCTCTCTATCTGTAAGTAAGCCTGTTTTTTCGATAATACGGTCCGCCAGCGTAGACTTACCGTGATCTATATGAGCTATAATGCAAAAATTTCTAATCTTTTTCTGGTCTAAATGAGCCATTTTTATTTCCTCACTAATGTACACATATTTGTCTAAAGTATATCACAACACTTAAAGCTGTGACAATCTATTTTTGACTTAAAACACTATATAGAATTGCAGCAAGTGGTGTCATGGCATTCTTTACTTCAGCAACGGTATTCGTCTGTGCACCAACCTCAACAAGGGTTGCTCTAGGCATTTTATCTAAATTAAATCTGTAACCCCTTATGTATATAGGCCTCATAAGATCACCATATAATCTCTTACCCTCTAAATGCATCTGTAAACTAAATGCCAAATTAGATATTTTGTTAGGATTATATAGGTAATCAATGTCACCGTTTACATTTAATCTGCTTACACCATTTAAAAACATAATTTTTGCTGTTGGTTCTCCATCTACATCTGTCACAAGATGAACATCCTCGCCTACACCATCCCTGTGTAAATCTATAATAACCTCTATGGATGGATATTGTGCAAGAATTTCATCAACGCCCAACCCAGACATATCATATGCTTTACTCCTGTCTAGTTCCCCATCAATCACGTCATATACATTTCTGTCATGATATACCTTAATACCATAATCTTCTTCCAAAATTCTTGTCAGCTCATCACCTACTCCGATAATTGTATCCTCCATAACTCCCGGTTCGCTATCTGCAAACGCTTCACTGCCATGAGTGTGATATATAAGCACCTTGTAATCCTGACTTGATATATCTATAGTCATATCCATTCCTAATAAATTATTTGCATTGAGTTCCTCTGGATTTACACTAGTTGAGCTATCTACTACATAACAATTTGAAACCAAAAAATTAAAATCATTTAGTTCCTCCATTGAATATTCTATTCCAGTTTGTGTAGGTGTTCCTATATTCATTGCTAGTTCAGTGTCCACATCTTCCTCTGGCAAAGAATATTCGGTGGTTGCATTTTCCTCTGCAACAACAGAAATCGCGTCCGTTTGTGTAGCAAAAACTACTTCACTAAATACTTCGTTACTCTTCACACCTTCGTCAGTATGAAATACACCATCCATAGCTAATATAGGAAAAAACTCATCTACGGCAAAATCAAATTTATAGTTTCCCTGCGATAAAGGAAGTATTTCATTTCTAAACTCATATATTAATATTTGTGATATATCTTCTCTTTTAGCAATACCGTATATACACAGAAATACTAGAATAAAACACATTATGCAATTATATTTAAATGCTGAATTTCTCATAGTTAAATATATGATTATGGCACTAATATAATTCAAGAAACTTATTAATTGCTTCAGAAATTGTATAGCTTATCCGTTTCACTGCCTCATCAATATTTTTTGGTGTAACAAACATTTTTGCCAAATCAGGTTCTATAAGCTGGGTGGCAATAGAATATTTCTCTTCCTCAGTTAGTCCCTCACTTAAATTTTTTCCATTTTCAGAAAAAACAGTAAGCATATTATCAATTGCCTGATTTATTATGGCTGGCACGGAAATAACTGTCGGCACACCTACAGCAATAACCTTTACGCCCAAAGTTTCTTCATTAAGCACTGCTCTGTTGTTCCCCACACCCGCTCCGGGACTTATACCTGTATCACAAAGTTGTATAGTTGAATTAAGCCTTGTAGGTTCTCTGGCTGCTAAGGCATCCACCGCAATTATAATATCTGGATTTGTTTCTTTGCATAATGCCTTTAATATAGTTCCTGTTTCTATACCTGTTTGAGCCATAACTCCAGGACTTATAGCACTAATTTCTCTTGCATTTACAATTATTCCCTCCGAAAGCAAATGTCTTGTAATATACAAATTGTCAACAACATATGGTCCTAAGGCATCTGGTGTGACCTCTCTATTGCCTAATCCAACAACAAGAATTTTATCATTTTCTTTTATCAGCTCTTTTAAATTCTTATGCAGCATATCCACCAAAGGTTTATGAATATCCTCGTCACTTCCTCTTAATTCCCCACTCTCAAGAGTTATATATGTTCCTATGGGTTTACCCAGAATCTTCGCCCCTTGTTCATCTACAACATCTATCTTGGTTTCCTTTATTTTCTTGTCTTTACTATATCTGGTATATATTTCCACACCCTGTAGTAAGCTTTTTTCAGATATTTCCTCCTGAAGTTCCACTGCTAAATCAGTTCTTATATATCTTTCCATAAAAAAATACCACTCCTTACAGGGAGTAGTATTTGTATAAATGTAAATATTATGCTATTTTATGTTCTCGCAGGCTTCTATAATACTCTCTACACACTCTTCTATGGTAGTACCCTCTGCGTCGACTATTATATCCGCATATTTATCGTATAGTGGCACTCTTTCCTTATAAACGTCAGCTATGGTTTTGCCTTTTTTCATGGCAATCCCCCTTGTTTTTATGTTATTAACTCGGCGGATTATCTCTTCACAGCTAAGCTTAATATAAACAATGTAGCCAATACTTTTTAGGTGCTCCATAGCTTCTTTACCAAATACAGCACTTCCACCAGTAGCAATTACCGAGTTAAACGCGTCAATTCTACTAAGTACATCATTTTCTATATTGAGAAATTCATCTAAGCCCTTTTCATTTATGATTTCAAAAAGCTTCTTTCCTTGCTCCTGCTGTATTGTAAGGTCCGTATCTAGAAACTGATAATTCATAGCCTTAGCCAAAAGTACACCTACAGTACTTTTTCCAGCTCCAGGCATACCAATTAAAACTATATTGTTTTTCATACATGCACCTCTTTTACATCTGTTTTCTTACCACGCTATACTCATCTCCATACTTATAATATGGACAGTTGTAAAATGTATCAGACATAAATCTGGACATCTCATCCTCGTCAAGATTTACATCGCACACATAACACTCGTACTCATCATCATACATATAATATGCACAAGACTCACAGCTTGATTGTCTTTCTTTTTTCTTTTTCTTATCTGCCATAGTATAGTCTCCTTGTTTTCTAACTAACAATATACAACTTGTATTATCTAATGTGTCTAACAAATGTGTTTTGATTAATTGCCTTTTTTATGAGAATACAATCTGTCCTTTTGTTATTTCACATATTTTATCCCAGTTTTCTTCCTCCGCTTTATCATATACGCCAACCACTGTAAATCCAGCCCTAAGGGCAGTATTTATGGCAAAGCAGGAATCCTCAAAGATTACACAATCTTTCACATCAAGTCCCATCTTTTCGCAAGCTAACAGATACACATCTGGTCGTTCTTTGCTATAACCAGTCATGGAGCAGGTAACTAAACCATCAAACAAATCCATAACACCATTTCTAATAAGGGCCGAACTGCACATATCATACTCATTTGCAGTCGCCACATACATCTTATATCCTCTGTTTTTAAGCTCATTCAAAAGCTCCCTTGAATTTTCCTTAATAAGAAGTACTTTTTCGTAATATTTGTATGCTATGCCCTCTATCTCTTTTGCGATTATTTCAGCATCCTTGTCTACCCCAAATTTCTTTTTGATGTACTTTGATGCATCAAGCATAGTCATCATCTTCACTTCATTGTGAAAGTTTGGCTCTGGAGTTATACCCATACTCTCCAGGTATTCTATATCAAGTCTTGCCCACATAGGCATACTATCAAGAAGAGTGCCATCCACATCGAATATAAGACCTTTTTTATCTTTGATAATTGGTTCTAAATCCTTTAAAATATCATCTACTTTACTCATTAAATCACCTATTATATTTCCACGAAATGTCTGTAGCACTTACCAGTTCTAAAATATCTTTAATATTATAACAGTTGTATACTTTATTTCAAGGATTTTAACAGAAAAATGGCACCAAACTCAGAAAATGAATTCCTGAAATTCTGTGCCATTATACCTTCTATGATGTATATACTAAATTAACTAACCGCAAATGTCAGCTCTGCCACTACAGCAACCTTGCCATCAACCTTTGCTACAGCTTTGCCATATCCAATAGGTCCCTTACGTTCTGTGAGCTCACACTCAAGCTCAAGTACATCCCCAGGAACAACCTGCTTTTTAAATCGAGCATTCTTGATACCACCGAAAAAGGCAATCTTTCCCTTGTTTTCCTCCTCTGAGAGAATTGCTATTGCACCAGTCTGAGCAAGGGCCTCTATGATAAGTACCCCCGGCATAACGTGATGCTCAGGAAAATGTCCGCAAAAATGCATTTCGTTAGCTGTTACACACTTAATACCTTTGGCATATTTGCCCGGTTCATAATCTGTTATTTTATCCACAAGTAAAAAAGGATATCTGTGTGGAATAATCTCCTGAATCTGGTTTGAATTAAGCTCCATATTAAGCCTCCCACTTTTTCAAAATAATACTTGCATTGTGACCACCAAAGCCTAATGAATTAGAAAGAGCATATTCCACCTGCACATTTCTTCCCTCATTTGGAACAATATCAAGGTCACACTCCTCGTCAGGCACCTGATAGTTTATAGTTGCCGGAATAAATCCATCCTTAAGTGCCATTGTTGTAAATACTGCTTCAACAGCTCCTGCACCACCAAGTAAATGTCCTGTCATAGACTTAGTTGAACTAACCATAAGCTTATATGCGTGGTCACCAAAGGCTGTTTTGATTGCCATAGTTTCCCCGGCATCATTTAAATGTGTTGATGTTCCATGAGCATTGATATATCCAACATCCATAGGTGTAATGCCTGCATCGTTAATTGCCATAGTCATTGCCGCAGCACCGCCTGATCCGTCTGGACATGGAGCAGTTATATGATAAGCATCACAGGTTGAACCATAACCGACAACCTCAGCATAAATCTTTGCACCTCTCGCCACAGCATGATCATAATCCTCTAAGATAAGTGCTCCTGCGCCTTCCCCCATCACAAAACCTGCCCTTTCCTTGTCAAAAGGAATAGATGCCCTGTTTGGATCCTCTGTTGTATTAAGTGCCTTCATTGATGTAAATCCACCAAGTCCTAAGTGTGTAATGGTTGCCTCAGCTCCACCGCAAAGCATCACATCTGCATAACCATCTCTAACATAGTGAAATGCATCGCCTATTGCGTTGTTGCTACTTGCACAGGCAGTAACCACACAGGTGCACATTCCCTTAAAGCCTGTTCTTATTGCAATATTACCCGCAGCCATATTTGAAATGCCCATTGGTATATAAAAAGGGGACACCTTGTCATAACCCCTTTTTTCACCAGTTGCATAGTTTGCCTCTGTAGTTTCCATTCCGCCAATACCACTTGAAAAAATAACTCCACAGCGAAATGCATCCTCTTTGTCCATATCTAACTGGCTATCTGAAAATGCTTCCACAGCCGCCACCATGGCAAGCTGTGAGTATCTGTCCATCCTCCTTGCTTCCTTCTTATCAATAATGCCCTCGGTAGAAAAATCCTTTACCTCTCCGGCAACCTTAACAAGGTGGTCTGTAACATCAACACGTGTAATAGGTCCGATACCACATACACCTTTTTTTGCATTTTCCCATGTGTCTTTAACGTTGTTACCAATTGGATTTACTGTACCAAGTCCTGTTATCACTACTCTTTTCTTCATCATATACTCCTTTTACCATATCCAAAACCCAAATTACATTGCCATACCGCCGTCTACACAGATAACCTGTCCCGTAATATATCTGGCACCTTCTGATGCAAGGAAGGTTACTAAATTCGCTATATCCTCTGTTTTACCTAAGGTCTTCATCGGAATAGTCTTAAGCATCTCATCAACAACTGTCTCAGAAAGCTTAGCTGTCATATCAGTTTCAATAAATCCCGGTGCCACAGCATTGCATGTGATTCCTCTTGAAGCAAGTTCCTTTGCAACTGACTTAGTCATACCAATAAGTCCTGCCTTACTTGCACAGTAATTTGCCTGTCCTGCATTTCCTCTAACTCCCACAACACTGCTTATATTTATAATTTTGCCTGCACGTTGCTTAATCATAATCTTTGATACATTTTTTGTAAATAAAAATGCACCCTTTAAATTAGTATCTATAACTGCGTCAAAATCTTCCTCAGTCATCTTAAGCATAAGATTGTCCTTAGTGATTCCCGCATTATTTACAAGTATATCAATACTGCCAAACTCATCCTTTACCTTAGCTACCATATCAGCAACCTCAGCACCATTTGCAACATCTGTCTTAATTGCTATGGCTTTAACACCATATTCTTCACACATTTTAACTGTTTCATTGGCAGCATCAGCCCCTGAAGCATAGCATGTAACTACATTTGCGCCTTCTTTGGCAAGTGCCACACAAATACTTCTCCCTATACCCCTGCTGCCACCTGTAACGATGGCTGTTTTATTTTCCAATAACATAATACGCTTCCTTTCTATGTACAACAAACCACACCCTATCCCAAAAGAGCAGCTATAGTTGCTTCAAGACTAGCCACATCTTCAATAGCATAGGTTGTCATAGTTTTGTTAATCTTCTTTACAAAACCGCTCAAGGTCTTACCAGGACCAATCTCCACAAATGTATCTACTCCCTGTTCTATCATATATCTGATAGAATCCTCAAAGTAAACACTACTTTGAACCTGTAATTCCAGCATCTCATGAATGGTTTTTCCTTCTTCAAGTTCCCTTCCTGTAGAGTTAAATATTATAGGAAAACTCATTTCTCCAAAGATTTCGCTCTTGAATCTCTCTGCCAGTTTATCTCCTGCTGGTTTCATAAGTGATGTATGGAACGGACCACTAACTGCTACAGGAACAATTCTTCTGGCACCTTTTTCAATCATAAGCTCTCCTGCTCTTTTTATGACAGGGGTATCTCCTGAAACTGTAACCTGGATTGGTGTATTGTAATTTGCAACTTCTGCTACATTGTAAGGTGTATCCTTAAATTCTTCCTGTGCTTTAAGACAACACTCCTTAATAGACTCTCTGTCAAGACTCATAACTGCTATCATACCAACGTCTCTGCCAGTTACTGCTTCTTCCATAACCTTTCCTCTATAGGCAACCAAATCTATAACCTGTGAAGCCTCAAATACACCTGATGCATATAGTGCAGAATACTCTCCAAGCGAAAGACCTGCAGCCATAGCCGGCTTAACGCCTTTTGACTGAAGAAGCTTTGTCACACCCACTGCAAAAGCCACCATACATGGCTGTGTGTATCTTGTCTGACCAAGCTTTTCAATTGGTCCCTCAAAACAACATTCCTTTATATCAAAATCCACATTTGCATCATCAAACACCTTAGCAAACTCTGGATACGCCTCGTATAAATCCTTACCCATTCCAACGTGCTGAGCCCCCTGACCAGCAAATAAAAAACCTATCTTCATAACTACCTCCTAATGTAGTAACACATATATTAAAAACCTTTACCACAAAGCTTGTCTAATTCAGCCTTGCCACCCTCATAAAGCTCTTTAAGTATAGCTTCCACAGGCTTAATCTCTGTAATTAAACCACACACCTGACCTGACATAAGTGATCCTGCCTTTGTGTCTCCGTCAATAACTGCCTTTCTAAGAGAGCCAAGAGTCAGCTGTTCCAATTCTTCACGAGAAACATTTTGTCCCTCAAGCTTAAGATACTCTCTGGCCATATTATTTTTAATTACACGTACAGGTGCTCCTGAGGAACGACCTGTAACTACTGTTCCATTATCTTTCGCCTTAATAATTGCAAGCTTATAATTTTCATGAATTGGACACTCCTCGGCAACAAGAAGGCAAGTACCTACCTGTACACCAATAGCGCCAAGAGCAAAAGCTGCCACCATCTGTCTTCCATCTGCAATACCACCCGCTGCTATAACAGGAATATCCACTGCATCTACTACCATAGGAACAAGAGCCATAGTTGTCATCTCTCCCACGTGGCCTCCACTTTCTCCACCCTCAGCGATAACAGCGTCCGCGCCCATTCTCTCCATACGCTTAGCTAACGCAACACTTGACACAACAGGAATAACCTTAGTACCAACTTCCTTCCATGTAGCAACATACTTCTCTGGGCTTCCAGCTCCAGTTGTGATAACATCAACCTTTTCTTCAACAAGCATTTTTGCGATATTGTCCACATCTGGGTTCATAAGCATAAGATTAACGCCGAAAGGCTTATCAGTTTTAGCTCTGCATATCTTAATCTCTTCTCTAATTCTCTCTGCGTCAAAGCCACCTGAAGCAATAAGACCAAGTCCACCGGCATTTGAGACAGCTGCCGCAAATTCGCCTGTTGCAATGTTTGCCATACCTCCCTGAATAATTGGGTACTTAATA
>SVED01000075.1 GCA_015057515.1 Lachnospiraceae bacterium | reverse complement strand
ACAGGTGTTACAGTTACAGCTTCCTCACCACTTGGTGTATATTTTACAGTATCAACAACTTTTCCGTCTACAACAGCAGGAACGATAGTAACTTCATCACCTTCAGCAGCTGATGTAACAGTAGCTTCAGCTACCTTGAATGTAGGAGCGTTATCACCTGCAGCTGTAAGTGTGTACTTATCAACTTTATCGTTAATGCTATATACTACATCAATACCAGGAATCTTAGGTGTCTGATTAGCTTCAAGAGCCTTGTTGTAAGCATCCCATGCTTCCTTAGCGCCTTCCTCGCTATTAGCAGAACCTGTTATATAGAATTCGCAGAATGAATATTTGCTACCATCATCCGGCTGGATATAACGCTTGTATACATGACCACCTGTTTTATCATCTGTAGATGTAGTCTGGTATGTAATAGCTTCAGATTCGTCTGCTGGTGCTAATTCAAATGTCTTTGTAGCTGAAACAACTGAGTCAGCAGCAGCTACTGCTACAGGAGTTGAACCATCTGTAATAGCTAAGTATACAGATGCTGATGTGTCGCTGCTATAAGTAGCTTCCGGCTTAAATGTAAGACCATCTGCATTCTTTACTGTAACTTTAGCTGTAACAGTCTTGGTCTTTGTAGACTTGTTAATAATCTTGACCTTATTGGACTGACCCTTATATGTGTTAGTAGCAGGAGTGAACTTAACGTATGTAGCAAGATTAGTTTTTGTAATCTGAGTAAATGCTGCTTCGTCTGTAGTTACATAAAGGTTAATATACTGATTAGCTGCTGCAGTCTCTGTATCAATAGCACTTCCGTCAGCCTTAAGTGTAACATAATCTGTTGCAGAACCTGTAGCTTCTACATATTCATCCATGTAAATCTCATCAGCACATACAACACTACCGGCATTGTGGTTAGCTTTAAGTGCGATGCTATCTACTGCAGATGCTGTAAGAGTAATATCAAAATATGTACCAAGAACAGTCGTGTCTATCTCTAAGTATTTGCCATCGTAATCAATCGGAGTTGTCTCGTCCGGTACCCAAAGATAAAAACCTGGTTCAACAGCGGTTATCGTACTTGTTGCAACTGTAATAGCTGCTTTAAGATCATCATCAATATCTGCTTCTACTTTAGTGTGGGTGTATAACTTTCCGTCAATCAGTGCACCATCAATCTGAGCAGTTGCAAGAGCTTCGATTTTGGCTTGCTGATTCACTGTGTTAAAGAGAAGAGTTGCAGAAGCATCAGAATAAGTTTCTGAGTCATACTTATTAAGTAACTTCTGTGGGTCAATTGTAAAATTGTAAGTACCTGCTGCTACAGTTGGTAATGTTACTTCATCATATACAGGAACTGCTGAGTCGTCATTCTCGAATGCACCGTTACCTGTGGACGTCTGCTCTGCTGCCATAGCAGATGTTGAAGAGAGTACCATTGCTGCTGATAATGCAACAGCCATTAAACTTTTTGTAATCTTTTTCATAGTCATTCCTCCTTGAATTAAATGAATTTTGTTGTCAATGAATGGGTTACTGAACAGTTAAAGTAATTGCCACGGATACACTGGACATCTCATCAAAGTTTCCATCTACAAGATGATACGTCATAGTAGCTGCGTGGACTCCTTTATCAGGGGTCTTATCGAGGGTGATGTTCTCGATGTGACTGCCGACTGCAATGTAAGGAGACTTGTAAATAGTTTCTCCGGTGGAATCGAGTGTTACGGTTGTATATACGGTACTTGTGTTGTTCTTGCTGTTGCCAACATAAGCATCCTTTGATATACCTGTGGAAGCATCGATTGTCCAGTCGTAGTTCATACTAACGTCATATGAACCTGTTGCTACGTTGTTATTCTTCTCCTCTTGCTGTTCAGCAAAGTTACCTACGTTATCTTCAGTAATAACTATATCATTAGGTGTAACAGTATCATCAGGCTTACCTAAGACAATTACTGTTGCTAATATAAGTATTGAGACAACTACAATAGGTACAATCACCATAACAGGCTTTTTCTTTGATGAACTTTTTCTAGTACGATTAGTAGCATTGATACGCTGCTGAACACTCTTCTTTGCCATATTACAACCATCCATCCATTCATTTTTTACAAATACTATTTCGTCTTTTTTTTGAAAATTCTTTATAGCCTGAAGCAATAAATGTTCAAAAAAACGTGAACAAATATATTTGATGTATAGATTATATACTAATTATCAATAAAGTGCAATATATTTTTCGCAAAAGATTAATAATTTGTTAACAATTAATATATTGAAGAATAGATTGTAAATAAAAGTTACATTTAATAGTGACATGCCATCTTTGTATATGTTAAACTTAACTGTAATATATAATGAATGTAAAATATAATGAAAACAAGGTTGTTATGATATAAAAATATAGGGGTGTGAGTTTGATGGCTTCATATTTGGCAACCGGGGCAACCGGTTATATTGGTTCTATGCTTGTAAGGCATATTATATAATACAAATCGTATAATATTTAAGTTATACTATATAAGGAAATGGATGATGAAATAAATGTTAGAGGTTAAAAATTTAACGATTGAGGATGTAGAGGGACAATGTCTGGTTGAGGATATATCCTTTCATATTAATAAGGAAGATTTTGTTGTTCTTTTTGGAGATGATGCAGATGCCAGGAAAGAACTTATACATTGCATCATGGGATATAAAAGGTATTATTCCGGTGAGGTATGTTTTGGGGAAGAAGCAGGGTGTGTAAGATATTTGCCGGATGATATTTTATATGAAGAAAGCATGACTGCTGCCGATTATTTCAGAATGGTTAGCTCAAGGTTTGAGAACTATAATATTAATAAGCAGGAGCAGTTGTGTGAGAAGCTTGGAATTGATAAAAATGAAGAGCTGCTTGAAATGACATTTGAAGATAATAAGCTTGTACAATTTATTGCTATGGTTTGCAGTGAGCCGGATGTGATTATTGTTGATGAACTTCATAGTTATATTACAGCCAAGACTATGAAAATGTTGTTTAAATATCTTAAGAAAACCAATGAGTTGGGGACGACAATAATATATTCCTGCACCGATTACGAGACGGTTAAGTCTGTTTGTAATCGTTTTATTATGTTGGATGAGGGCAAGGTTGTTGCTGACCGGGTAGTTGATGGTAATGATGTGAGAAAGAGAATTATTACTCTTCCAGGAGGAAGGTCGGAAACCTTGGAGTCTATATTTGGGGAATATATTGCCACAAGAAATAACAGATCAAGCTACGTGTGCAATCAGCCATTGGATAAAGTTCCGGTTATATTATATAAGATTGGAAGCAAGGATTATCTCATAGAAGAGATGACTTTGGCAGAGGAATTAACTAATGATTATTCGAGGTGGGAGGAGTTATGAGATTTCTTATTAAAAGAGAGTACAAACGTGATATAAGGGACTGTATAAACTCTGGCATTGTATTATCGTTGATTTCTGTTGCTGTTATGTTGCTATATTTTTTGCTGAAGGAAGAAGTGGTAACTTTAGGTAGCCGTATATTTAAGCTTCCTGAACCGGCATACAGGATTTTGGGTTTTAATAACGCAATTCATTCTTATAATCTTGCCTTTTTAAATGGAATTACAGTTACGATTGCAAACATCTTTATAATAATAAAGGCTTGTGACAGGGTTTATGAAATTGTGGATAGAGATGAAATCAATGGCACGATTTTCTTTATGTGTAATCAGCTTTATTCAAGAAGAGAATATATTATAGGAAAGTATTTGTGGTCTGTTATAAGGTATTCTGTCGAGTACGTTTGGTTTTATGCAGTGATTATATTGACAGGTTATTTTACTGACATTAAAGGCTTGCAGGCCGGAGAGTATTTTGGTAGCAATCTTAAGTTGATGGTTGCGGGAATTTGTATAGGGGTAATGTACATTTCAATAGTATATGTATATGCGGTATATAGAAACAGAAAAGACGATAGTGGCAGTTACTTCCTTGTTAGGATGATTACTTGGGGGATAGTGTTGCTTGCTAATCTGTATAGAGTTGTGGATTTGTTAAAGTGGATTATGAAAGCTTATAATATGTCGCAGGTGGAGATACTTGAAAGACTTTCGGGGTTTGAAATGCTAAAGTATTTTTCGCCGCTTACATGGATTAATCCCTTTAATAAATTCCAGGTTATGAGTTGGGGAATGACATGTCTTATAGGTGTTTTAATTTCCGTATTGTGTTTAGGTGTCACGGTATTTTTATATGAAAGAAGAGATATATCCTAATAAAACTATGGTTCAAAATATAATATAAACTATAAGTAAAACTATAATTCAAATTATAATTCAAACAACGAGAGGTTAGTATGATTAAAATCAATGTATTAGGAAGCTGTGTGTCTCGTGTGGCTTTGTTGGATGGAGACAGAACAGCTCATGGAATAGTGGGTGAGGGCGTAGAGCTTGGCTACTTCCTTGATAAACAGAATATAATATGTGCAATGACGTCGTCGCCATTTAGCAGGGAAGAGATTGATTCGGTGCGCGCCGAGGAAATATATGACCCGGCAAGAATTAAAACCCTTAAACAGTGTCTTAGCAAAGAGACTGTGAGTATGTTATTTTCACCAAAGGCGGATTATATTGTAATTGATTTGTATGATATGCAGAATGATTTTGGCATTTTTAATGGGAAAATATTTTCTACCTGTGCCCATGAGTTTTTTCAGACGGAGTTATTTAGAAAATATGCTAACGATATAGCTGTTGCTAATTTTATGCTTATGCCTAAGGATAGGGTATTTCATATGTCAGATGTGTTTTTTGACAAGCTTTTGGAGGTATACGATAGCGACCATATAATATTGAACAGATTTCGTTCCAATACATATTATCTTTCAAAAGAAGGGTATATTTTGCATGTTCCTGATATGTATAAGAAACCATATCATTCAAATGATGCTTACAATGAACCGTTGTGGAGCCTTGAAGAGCATATTATTGAAAAATATAATCCTTACGTTATTGATTTGTCTAAGTATTTTTGTGGTGATGCCAATTACTGGGATAATCTTAATGGAGCTCATTTTGAAAAGGAATTTTATAGAGAAACTTATGATCAGATTATGAGAATTGTAAGAGGAGAAAGCAAGGAAAGATATTATTCCCAACCTGATTTCTTTAATCCCCAGAGAAGGGGCTATGAAGAAGATAGGGAAAGACTCTTTGATGTGGAGAGTAATCTTATAATGTTTAACAAGCTTTTGGAAGCTGATGATATATTGTGGCTTAATATTCTTGATAAACTAAACACCTATGCACCTGAAGATGTAAGGGTAAAACAGTATATGGAGTGCCTCGGTAATATAAGTTAAAGAAACTAACTTGTTGTAGGGGTGCCGGAGGTTTCGCGTTTTCTAAAGTCTGATGGCGTTTCCTGCATTATCTTTAAAAATGTGCGGTTGTAATAGCTTATGTTATTATAGCCGCATTTTGTTGCTATCTCAGCGATGCTTTCAGAGGAATCTGTTAGAAAACGGCAACTCTCTAAGATGCGCTTCCTGTTAAGGTATGTAAATGGAGTGAATCCTGTGAATTCCTTGAAAACTCTGCAAAAGTGACCTTGACTCATGCCGGCAGTCTGGGCAAGGAGAGTAAGCTCGATGTTTTCCTGATAATTGTTGTCTATGTAATCGATACAGTTTTTAAGCTGGGGATAAATGTGGTCATATACACTGTTGTTGTGAACAGTCACAAAGTGGGAGTTGTACATTAACTGCCATATCATAAGAAGTCTTCCGCGCAGCTCTAACTCGTACATATCGATATCTGATTTATCCATGTTGAATATAGGAATTAGTAATTCGAGAATTTTATTGTTGCAGTCGTTATGGCAATCTGTGTCTTTGTTAATATGCATAATTGATTTTCTTGCATTGTAAAGTGCAGGATAAATATAATGTCTGCAATAATGAGGGAGTACCTCAGTAAGTAGGGTGGCGTCGAATACCAGGGCATGGAATGAACAATCTGCATTATCAGCAGAGGCATTATTGGCATAATGAATAAGCCCTGAAGGAATAAACATGGCTTCGCCTGCTTTTACTCTAAAGGGTTCGTCTTCAATTATAAAATCAACTTTCCCCTCTTCTAAATAGAAGAATTCCATTTCATTGTGATAATGAAGGTACAAGGCCAATTCCATACCATATGAGACTGTAGTATGATGAATTAAGAATGGTCTTGATAGGGTTTTGTGAGTTATTTGTTCTGCCAGATAAGGGGTGTTGTTTGCCATACCAATCTCCCATAATGAGTTATAGTTATCTGCGTGTTTACTACAATATTATAATAGCTTATTTGGGCAAGATATTTCAATAGAAATAGTTAACTTTAATGGTTTTACAAAATTTGACACGACAAAGTTAATTATGTAAAATAAAAATAAGAGTATTTTGTTATAGGAGTTTGTTAAATGTAGTGGCAAATAAGTGGGGTATGTAATGTTCTTTAATAAAACAAAAGAGAAGAGTATAAGTAGGATTAAAGGAAGCCTGATAAGGTATATAGTAGTATCTTTTGTATATATATTATCTATTTTTCTGTCGGTAGTTTGTTTTTGGTCTAAGCGTGCATTCGATATTGAGTTTAATGAAATTATCAATACTTTAATGGGTCCCCTTGGAGGTGCAGGTAATGCGGTGTTATATGACGGCCTTGTATTTTGTGTGCCTATTATTTTGGTGTTGGTGGTGTTGGTGGTTGGAGTGTATCTTGTGTATGATATCCGTAAGTCAGGAAAGCTTAGTTGGGAAAGAGAAACTAATTATAAGAAGGTTCAGGTAAGAAAACTTATTATAATAAGAAGAATATGGTCTTGGGTAAGTGTGGGGTTATTTGCTTTAATGCTGTTGTATGTAGACCATAGTTACCAGATTGGAGAATATGTACATTATAGAATGTCGGATTCGGGAATTTATGAAAAATGTTATGTAAGTCCTAAGTCGGTTAATATTACCCGAAAAGGGAAAAAGAAGAATCTTATATACATTTACCTTGAGAGTATGGAAAGTTCATATGCATCAAAGGATGCAGGGGGATTTCAAGAAGTTAATTATATTCCTAAGCTTACAGAGCTTGCTAACAAAAATGTGTCATTTTCTAATAACGAAATGCTAGGTGGATTTTATTCTAATTACGGAGCAACATGGACTCTTGGAGCTTTGTATACATCTTTGTCAGGAGTGCCTTATGCCCTTCCTCTTGATGGGAATCAGGCTCCCACGGGGAAAGAGTTCGCATCGGGATTAATTACATTAGGTGATTTTACGAAAAGTCAAGGCTACAACAATGAATTTTTATGTGGCTCTGATGCTGATTTTGCAGGAAGAAGAATGTTTTTAGACAGACACGGTGATTATAAAATATATGATTATTACTCAGCTGTGAAAAATGATGTGATTAAAAAGGGTTACTATGTTTGGTGGGGTATTGAAGATGCCTTGCTTTACGGCATTGCTAAAGAGGAGATAAAGGCTTTGGCAAGTAAGGATGAGCCTTTTAATTTTACAATGCTAACAGCGGATACTCATTTTCCGGAAGGGTTCGTTTGTTATATGTGCGAAGGTAAATATGACACGGTGACGGGAAATGTACTGGATTGCGCTGATAGACAATTGGCTGATTTTATTGATTGGTGCTCTAAACAGCCGTTTTATAAAGATACTGTTATTGTTATAGTTGGTGACCACACAAGGATGGATACCACATTAGTGGAGGGCCTTACCGATAAAGAAAGGACAGTATATAATTGCTTTATTAATGCCGCCGTTAAGGGGATGGAGAAGATTTCTGATAAGAATCGAAAGTTTGCTACATTTGACCTGTTTCCAACTATATTATCAGCCATGGGATACAAAATTGAAGGGGAACGACTTGGGCTTGGAACCAACATGTTTTCAGGAAAAAAGACGTTGTATGAAAAGTATGGATATCATACTGTTGAAGGTGAGCTTCAGAAAAATTCAGACTTTTATCTTAAGGAATTTGCTCCGGAGTTAATTGAAGGTGATAAAAATTAGTATGTCACTAAAAATATTAAGATGATTAAAATAGAATTAAAATAGAAATATCAAAATAGTGTTAGTTTTTGTTAAAATTATTGTAGATGTGAGCTTTCGATAGCAATATAATGATAATAACATGACAACACTATTTTTGTTTTTTTAGAAAGGGATGTATTAATGGGTAAGATAACAATTTGCAAAGACAAGCTTATATTTGAGAGAAAGGATGAGCTCACTATAATTGAGCCTTATGGTCCTGATTGTCTTAGATGTAGGTCAACAAAAAATGGTAAAATTTTAGACGAAGATTGGACATTGCTTCCTCCTATGGAAGGTGGGGAGTGTATAACCGATGGCGATGAGAAGGTTGCCACAATTAAAAATGGAATGGTGTCTGCTAAGATTGAGGCAGGACAGATATGGTACGGTGGACTTATCACATATTACAGAGAGGATAAGGACATATTAAGAACCAAGTTCGAAGGAGAATATACAGGTCGTAATGTTCATGTGGAAGGAGACCATTATCAGATAAAGGTTATATTCGAAGCCAATAAGGGTGAGCATATATACGGTCTTGGTCAGGAGCAGGAGGACCAGTTTGACAGAAAGGGAAGTACGGTAAATCTTCTTCATTATAATACTAAGTCAGCAGTTCCTGTTATTTATTCATCTCTTGGCTATGGATTTATGTGGAACAATCCGGCACCCGGAAGATGTGAGACTACTAACAATCATACAATGTGGGTGGCAGACAGTGCGTACCAGGCGGATTATCTTGTGTATGCAGGTAAGACACCGGCTGAGGTTATGAAAAAATATTGCGATTTGACAGGATATGCACCAAAGTTTCCAAAGTGGGCAGCAGGATTCTGGCAGAGTAGATTAAGATATGAAAGTCAGGAGGAAGTGTTAAGAGTTGCAAGAGAATATAAAAAGCTTAACATTCCAATTGATGCTATAGTTATTGATTATTTCCACTGGACAGAGCAGGGAGAATGGCAGTTTGATCCTAAGTACTGGCCGGACCCTAAGGCGATGGTAGATGAACTTAACGAAATGGGAATTGAAACGGTTGTGTCAGTATGGCCGACAACCAATCCTAAGAGCAAGTATTACCTTGAAATGAGTGAGGCTAACATGCTTGTTCGTACAGAAAATGGACAGTATGGAACCTTTGATTTTTATGGACAGCAGACATTTATTGACCCTACTAATCCTAAGACTCGCTCTTATGTATGGAATCTGTTGAAGGAGCATTATTATGATTACGGTATTAAAAGCTTTTGGTTAGATGAGGCAGAGCCTGAGGTTCACCCACAGCAGTTTAATAATCTTAAGTTCTATGCAGGAAATGGTGCCCAGACAGCTATGCTTTATCCTTACTACTACAGCAAAATGGTATACGAAGGATTACAAGAAGTTGGAGAAGAGGACATTATTATTCTTACAAGAGCTGCATATCCGGGAACACAGAAGTTTGGTTCACTTGTATGGAATGGAGATATTGTATCTACATTTGATGCACTTAGAATGAGCGTTAAGACAGGACTTTCAATGGCGATGTGTGGAATTCCATGGTGGAATAGTGATATAGGCGGATTCTTATTTGCAGATACAGAGAGTGATTACTTTAGAGAGTTGGTTATCCGCTGGGCTCAGTTTGGTGTGTTCTCACCTGTTATGAGACTGCACGGTTCAAGACTCAGACCTAAGAATCATCAGGACAGATATCCGGGAATTATTGAAAAAAGTGGCGGAGACAACGAGATATGGAGCTTTGGAGAGGAAACCTTTAAGATACTCGAAAAACTTGTAAAGCTTCGTGACAGACTTAAACCATAC
>SVED01000074.1 GCA_015057515.1 Lachnospiraceae bacterium | reverse complement strand
GACTCAGCAGCCAGGAATGGGAATGCCACAGCCTATGCAGCCAGACATGACTCAGCAGCCAGGAATGGGAATGCCACAGATGATGCAGCCAGACATGACTCAGCAACCAGGAATGGGAATGCCACAGCCTATGCAGCCAGACATGACTCAGCAGCCAGGAATGGGAATGCCACAGCCTATGCAGCCAGACATGACTCAGCAGCCAGGAATGGGAATGCCACAGATGATGCAGCCAGACATGACTCAGCAACCAGGAATGGGAATGCCACAGATGATGCAACCAGACATGACTCAGCAGCCAGGAATGGGAATGCCACAGATGATGCAACCAGGTATGCCACAGCAGCCAAAGGCAAAGAAGCCTAAGAAGCAAAAGGCACCTAAGGTTAAGAAACCTATGACAGGTGGAAAGGTTGCGGCTATTATAGGTGCATCAATAGCGGGTATTGCTGCAGTAATTTGCGGTATAATTTTTATACCTAAGTTTTTTAAACCTGCAAAAGACGTTGTTGTAGATGCTTTTGAAAATACATTCTTATCAGGCAATTCAGGTTATTATATACAGGAAAAAGCAGATGTTAATGGTATTTATACAGCCTTTACCGAGAGTGGTGGAGAGATGGAGATGGTTTTCACCATAAATGAGATAATGGGTGATACAAGCTTTAAAGATTATACCATTACATTAACAGAAAACTATGATCCTGCTAATTATCTCATGAATTTGATGTTGTCAATGGAGTATCAGGGTGAAAGCTTTATGGGCTTAAATCTTATTGGTACAGAGGACACAACTTATATTGAGCTTGTTGATGCTATTGAGGGTTATTTTTCAGTGCCAAATGACAATCCGTTAGTAGCTCTTGAGGAATCACCTTTAGGTGAAGAGTTATATCTTTATGGTATGCCATCATTTAGTTTAGATTATTTTGGAACTAACGAAGGAATTGATGCAGGAGCAGTTACTGCTGGGGAGACATTATGGGATTCTGTAATAGTTGAAAAAGACGGCAAAGAAAAGATAGATGTAAACGGCAATAAAGTAAAAGCAAAAAAATATATTGTAACTCTCGAGAAGGAAGATATAGTTAGTGCTATTGAGGGATATATGAACAATCTCGATGAGTCTGTAGTAGAGCAGATAGAGTATGAGACTGGAATGACAATTCCACAGTTCACAAGCATAATTACATCAATGATTTCAGGAGATTTAGAGTTTCAAGTATACATTGATGACGATAAAATTGTTAAGATTACTACAAAGGATAGTCTTTCAATATACGGTATGAAGTTAGAGTACGATATATTCTTTGATTTGGATGATAAGGATATGTCAGCTGGAGCAGAGTTTTCTATTATGGGTGAATCAATGGAAATCACCATAGATTGTGATGATTATGCAACAGCTCCAACAGGTAGCTTTGTTGCGGTGAGTGGTAATGAAGAAATCATTGTAGATTTTGTTACAACTGTAGAGGATTCAGATTCGGCAGAAATTGTAAACATGGATATATCTGCAAAATTTGGTGGTACAGAAATTGCTGCTGTAGAAATGGAAACTAATACAAATAAGTCAGATGATACTTTCACAGGTACTATGGATATATATATCGAGGATGTGGGAGATATCAATTTGGAGTATGGTGGTGCTTACACAGATATTAACAAGGGAGTAAGCTTCACTCAAACTGTTGACTACATTGACGCGTATTATGAAGGTGAAAAAACCGCTTCATTTGGTGTAGAAAGTCGTATTGATACTTCAGCTACTAATGCTCAGGATGTAGATGCATCTTATCCAGTTTATGACCTTACAACCATCACTAGTGATGAGTTATATGATGCTATATTTGTGGATAACTTTGAGTCAGTATCAGACTGGCTAGATACAGTAATTAATGACACAGGTATTTTTGGCGAGATGGTTGAAACAGCTATATACGCTATCATATTTAGTTCTTATGATTATGAAGAGGACTACGAAGATGATTATGAAGACTACAACGATGATTATGATTACAGTTATACATCAGAGGAATGTACTTTAGTAACTGGAGACGTTAGCGTAGAAATAACTGGTTCAGTAAATGGTTTCGCTATAGATTACGTAGATCAGGGTATATATGTTTACTATTATACAGATGCCTTATCTAGCTTGACGTATTCTTTAGAAGAGGCTGAGTCACTAGATGAAATTTCAAATGGATATTTAACTGATGTAGAAGATAGTATTATTAATGTTGATGCATATAGTGAACCTGCAATTGACCAGGTTACTCTTTCTGATGGTTCTTCAGCAACATGTGTAAATACATCATATGATTCCTATGGATACAAGGTGTCTAGATATGTGGTTATTAAGGAGATACAGCCAGGAACATACCTTGTGGCTGATGCATATATATATGACGACGATGATAGTTATACATTAGAAGATATAGCTGAGGCAGTAAGCAGTACATACTATATTGTACATTAATTTATGACAAATAAACCACCTATGGTTTAATATGGGTGGTTTATTTACTTTATTGAGGTCTTAATTATGAATACAGTTCAAATTAAAAATAGAATTATTGGTGAGGGTAGACCAAAGATATGTGTTCCTATTACAGGTAAAACATATGAGGATATTCTAGCGCAGGCAGACAAAATTATATCCTCTCCTCAGAGTAAGAATGTGGATATGGTAGAGTTTCGTGGAGATTATTTTGTGGATTTGCAGAATATGTCACAGCTTGAAAAAGTATTGAATGAACTTAAGAAAAAATTTCTTGATACTATTTTATTGTTTACCATTAGGAGCCATAAGGAGGGTGGGGAGAAATTATCCTTCGACTCTCCGTCCATATCAGAGATAAACGCTTTTGTTATGGAAAATAAATTGGCTGACATGGTTGATGTGGAACTATTTTCAGGGGAAGATAATTGCAAACATATGGCTTCTCTTGCAAGACAAAATGACGTTTATATCGTTATGTCTAACCATGATTTCAAATCTACTCCTTCGGTGGAGGAAATGGTGAACAGACTAACTAAGATGCAAGAGTTAGGGGCATCAGTTGCAAAGATTGCGGTTATGCCTGAGAACTCAATGCAGGTGGTTGATCTTTTGAAAGCAACAACCATTATGAAGGAGGAATACCCAGAGACACCAGTTATAACCATATCTATGGGAAAACTTGGTGCCATAACAAGAGTATCAGGAGCTACCTTCGGGAGTGCAGTAACCTTCGCAACTTTGGAATACTCATCTGCCCCAGGACAGTTACCAATAGCTAAGGTGCAAGAAATTATGGATTCCCTATAAGCGAGGAAATAGTTTTGCTATATATGCTCCGTAGCCTTAGGGCCGATACTCTTACAGACAATACCAAACCGTTTGAGAACGCGAGCACTTAGCGAAAAGAAATGGGGATACCCTAGGCGGGATATAGGCACAGACATACCAAACACGCTCTCGCTCGTCTCGAACGCAGGAGTACTAAATGAGTTAAAAATAATAATGGGAAGAAAATCGATTTACGAATTTTCTTCCCATTATTATTTTTAACTCATTAAGTGCTCGCGTTCTCAAACGGTTTGGTATTGTCTATGCCTATATCCCGCCTAGGGTATCCCCATTTCTTTGAGGTTAGTGCTCTTGCGTTCGAGACGAGCGAGAGCGTGTTTGGTATGTCTGTAATAGTATCGGCCCTAAGGCTACGGAGCATATGGTGGGTTAGTTTTCCTCCTATAAGGAATCTATAATCTCTTGAATCATAGTAATTGGTAGCTGGTCTGGGGTTGCTTAGTCTTCTGATGGCGCTTCAGCTTCCATAGGGAGTTTGTAGTTCCACTGCTGACGAAGGAGATCCATAAGGTTCATAATACGGATGGTCTCTGAATGAGGCATTTCCCGACATTCAATGTCTCCCACAATGATAGCGTCTCTTGCAGCGAGAAATTCGTATTCGTAACCAGTTATCTGTCGATCAGGAATCTTGGCTTCAAAAACGAGTTTCTTGTCCCCATGATAGATACGAACAGTTTCAGGATTGTTAATATTTTCTATTTCGATATATCCGTTGTCGCCGTAAATATATGCATTGTTGTCCGTTTTATACATAATGGTAGTTGTAGCTGTAGCACTTCTTGCACCCTTAAAGCTAAACTGAATAACATCATGAGCGTCAACACCAGTCTGAAGCTTTGCACAGGATGAGGCGATGGCACTGTTCTCTGGTCCATAAACCATAGAAATAAGGTTAATAGGGTATACACCTAAATCTAAGAGTGCACCACCAGCAAGCTCAGGTTTAACAACACGTTCCTTTGTACGAAGGTCGTAGCCTAAGCTACAAGTGATGTTTTTAACATTACCGATAGCTCCCTTTCTGATATAGTCCATAGTTATTAAGTACATAGGAAGAAAACGAATCCACATAGCCTCACCACAGAAAACATTTTTTTCTCTGGCAAGGTCAAGAACCTCCTTGGTAGTAGCTGCATTATATGAAAATGCTTTCTCCACAAGGACAGGTTTGCCTGCGTTAATACACATCTTAGCCTGCTCAGCGTGATGAGAATGAGGTGTAGCGATGTAGATAAGCTCAACATCTGGGTCATTCACAAGCTCCTCGTAGGAGCCATATCTCTTTTCAATATTATATTCATCACCAAAGGCATTGGCCTTTTCAATATCTCTAGATGCGATGGCATATGGCTCGAAAGAATTAAGCTGATTAAGTGTATCAGCAACTATTCCGGCAATCTTACCAGCTCCCATAATTCCAACTCTAAAATTAAGCATAGTAAATCTCCTTATATAAATATAAATAAGCAAAATAGCATAAGTGTATGCTATCACAAATAAAAAAAATAGTCAATGAAGGTGAGAATAGAAACTTTATTGTAGGGTTGTTGACATCTCAAGGTTTTTTAGGGTATACTAAAAAATTGGTGGAGTATATGTGAGTACATAATTCATTCAGTAGCCAAAATAATAGACATTTTTTATTATACTCTGTTGTTTTGGCTACTGTATGAAAAATCACATAACTTATTATATATAGAAAGGATTTTTGAAAATGTACGAAAAGGTTTCTACAAAGCTCAACTTTGTTGAGAGAGAACAAAAGGTACTTGATTTCTGGAAGGAAAGCAAGATTTTCGAAAAGAGTATTGAAGAGAAAAAGGATCTTCCAACATATACATTTTATGATGGACCTCCTACTGCAAATGGTACACCTCATATAGGTCATGTACTTACAAGAGTTATCAAGGATATGATTCCTAGATACCAGACTATGAAGGGTCACAAGATTATACGTAAGGCTGGATGGGATACTCACGGTCTTCCTGTAGAGCTTGAGGTTGAGAAGCTTCTTGGCATAGATGGAAAGGATCAGATTGAGGCTTACGGACTTGATCCATTTATAACTAAATGTAAGGAGTCAGTTTGGAAATACAAGGGAATGTGGGAGGAGTTCTCCGGCAAGGTTGGTTTCTGGGCTGATATGGATGATCCATATGTAACTTATCACAATGACTTTATCGAGTCTGAGTGGTGGGCATTAAAGAACATCTGGGATCAGGGACTTCTTTACAAAGGCTTTAAAATTGTTCCTTACTGTCCTCGTTGTGGTACACCTCTTTCAAGCCACGAGGTTGCACAGGGATATAAGTTAGTTAAAGAGCGTTCAGCAGTTGTTAGATTTAGAGTAGTAGGTGAGGATGCATACTTCCTTGCTTGGACAACTACTCCTTGGACACTTCCAAGTAACGTGGCACTCTGCGTAAATCCAGATGAGACTTACTGTAAGGTTAAGGCAGCTGACGGAAATGTTTATTATATGGCAGAGGCACTTCTTGATAAAGTACTTGGTGGCCTTGCTAAGGACGACGAGAAGGCTTACGAAGTATTAGAGAGCTACAAGGGTACTGACCTTGAGAGAAAAGAGTACGAGCCACTTTTTGCTTGTACTAAGGCAGCAGTAGAGAAGCAGCCACAGAAGGGTCACTACATTACTTGTGATAACTACGTAACTATGACAGATGGTACTGGTATCGTTCATATTGCACCAGCATTTGGTGAGGATGATGCACAGGTTGGTAGAAAATACGACCTTCCATTTGTACAGATGGTTAACGGCAAGGGTGAAATGACAGAGGATACTCCTTACGCGGGCAAGTTTGTTAAGGATGCTGACAAGGATATCTTAATCGACCTTGACAAGGATGGACTTTTATTCGATGCTCCTAAGTTTGAGCACGACTACCCATTCTGCTGGAGATGTGATACTCCACTTATCTACTACGCTAGAGACACTTGGTTCATCAAGATGACTGCAGTTAGAGATAAGCTGGTTAAGAATAACAACACTGTTAATTGGATACCAGAAGGTATCGGTAAGGGACGTTTCGGAGCTTGGCTTGAAAATGTTCAGGACTGGGGACTTTCACGTAACCGTTATTGGGGTACTCCACTTAATATTTGGGAGTGTTCATGTGGTAAGAGACATGCTATCGGTTCTATCGAAGAGCTTAAGAGCATGAGCAAGAATTGTCCAAATGAGATAGAGCTTCACCGTCCATACATTGATGATGTAACTATTACTTGTCCAGATTGTCAGGGTGAGATGAAGAGAGTACCAGAGGTTATTGACTGTTGGTTCGACTCAGGAGCAATGCCATTTGCACAGTGGCACTATCCATTTGAGAATAAGGATATTTTCGAGGATAACTTCCCAGCAGATTTCATCTCTGAGGCGGTTGACCAGACAAGAGGATGGTTCTACTCACTTATGGCTATTTCAACACTTCTCTTTGATAAGGCACCTTACAAGAACGTAATCGTACTTGGTCACGTACTTGATAAGGACGGACAGAAGATGTCTAAGTCTAAGGGAAATGCAGTAGACCCTATGGACGCTTTAAATAAGTACGGCGCTGACGCTATTAGATGGTATTTCTATAGTAATTCAGCTCCATGGCTTCCAAATAGATTCCACGAGGACGCAGTTCTTGAGGGACAGAGAAAATTCATGGGTACACTTTGGAATACTTATGCATTCTATGTACTTTATGCAAATATAGATAAGTTTGATCCTACTCAGTATAAGTTAGAGTATGACAAGCTTTCAGTTATGGATAAGTGGCTTCTTTCAAAGCTTAACACTATGGTTAAGTCAGTTGACGAGGCTCTTGGCTCATACAAGATACCAGATGCTACAAAGGCTCTTGCAGACTTTGTAGATGATATGAGTAACTGGTATGTAAGACGTGGTCGTGAGCGTTACTGGGCAAAGGATATGCCACAGGATAAGATTAATGCATATATGACATTATACGAAGCACTTGTTACACTTTGTAAGACAGCTGCTCCTATGATTCCATTTATGACAGAGGATATTTACCAGAACCTTGTTACACGTTTTGACAAGACTGCACCTATTTCAATTCACCTTTGCGACTTCCCTGTTGCAAATGAGGCATACATCGATGCAGACCTTGAGGCAAGTATGGATCAGGTACTTAAGATTGTTGTATTTGGTCGTGCAGCTCGTAACACTGCTAACATTAAGTCACGTCAGCCAATGGGCAATATGTTCGTTAAGGCAGCAAAGACTCTGGATGAGTACTTTGTGGAGATTATTCAGGACGAGCTTAACATTAAGGCAGTTACATTTAAGGATGATTTATCAGACTTTACATCATATAGCTTCAAGCCACAGCTTAGAACAGTAGGCCCTAAGTATGGTAAGCAGCTTGGTGGTATAAGAGAGTATCTTGCAAATGTTGATGGCAATGAGGCTATGGCAACACTTAAGGCTGAGGGCGCATTGAAGTTTGATGTAGCCGGAACTGAGGTTGTACTTGCTGAGGAAGATTTACTTATCGAGACAGCTAAGATGGAGGGTTATGTAACTGAGGGTGACAACTATGTAACTGTTGTTATCGATACAACTCTCACTCCAGAGCTTATCGAGGAAGGCTTTGTAAGAGAGATTATCTCTAAGGTTCAGACAATGCGTAAGGATGCTGACTTCAATGTAACTGACAGAATTAGGGTTTACGTAGAGGGCAACGACAAGATTGCTGAAATTATGAACGCTAACGCTGATGAGATTAAGGAAGTTGTTCTTGCAAATGAGTTCGTAATGGGCGCTATGGGTGGCGTTTCTAAGGACTGGAACATCAATGGCGAGAAGGTAGTTCTCGGTGTTGAGGTAGTAGGCTAGGAATAGCTAGGAGCATAGCTTAATCTAATGCCTATATTATAGAATATTGAAGATAAAAAGCTATCGTGCCGTCTGGCACGATAGCTTTTTTCTTGATTTCTAGAGTGTTCCGGGTATAGAGGAAAATTCTCACCCCCACTGCCCAGAAATTTCTGGAATATTGGCGTCGTGAGCAAAATCCCGGGCATATAGGGAAAAACCCACCACCACTGCCCAGAAATTTCTGGAATATTGGCGTCGTGAGCAAAATCCCGGGCATATAGGGAAAAACCCACCACCACTGCCCAGAAAATTTCATGAGAATGAGATTTCTGAGTAAAATTACAAGAAATATTGTTCTATAATTTTCTGCACGGCATCTAAGTCTAGAGGATTATCCCCAGTTTCATAAGTGGTAATTAGGTTAATAGATGGAATAATACCATGTTTAGAATAGGTATGAAGCTTGGAAAAAGCTTTTCCAGCATATATAGCATCATCCATCATGCCAAAGTGTTCCCAATAAAAAATCTCACTAGTCTTAGGATGCATAACAGTGTAGTCAGGATAATATGTATTGTCCCCTAAAGTAAGCGCGCATTCATATCTAAAAGGAATTTTATTAGTGTATAGTAGCATATCAATAAAAGCTTCTGATTTGGATCTGACCATTTTTCCAGAAGTAGTTTTTATATTTAGTTGTTCAGGATGATTTGGATTTTGTTCATAAGATTCAGTCATCCATTTGCTCGTAGTATCTTCAATAGGTGTAAAATAAGGTAACAACAAATCCCTGTAGCCAGGTCGATAAAGTAACTGAGAATCTGCATCATATAAGTCTTTAGGAGAGTGCTGTAAATAATATTTGACCGCTCTAAGCTCAGCAGACAGATTCTCTAATTGAGCCACATAGTATCTTCTGATTGCCAACTTTTGTGCGTAATTCCTTTTCTTTTTGGGAATATATGTGAGCTGTTTGTTAATGCTTACATACCATTTAAAGGAATTGTCATTTTTGGTACACACCAACTTTCCCTCTGGCAACTTCTTGATTTCCATATTTAATCTCTTAATTTCTTTTTCTAGCTGTTTACTTTCGGCTAGCATACGTTCGTAAATCGTAGTAAAAACCTCCTTTGAATTAAATTGTAAAGATGGGATAATGATTGCCTTTGAAATGAATAAACTAAAAAGATAGATAAATGAAATTTTATATTTGCAATCCAATATTTATGATAAATACAATGAATACAAATGTCAAATGATTTAAGCTAGAATTGTGAAATTATGAATCAAATAATAATGAAAGGTTGGTAGAATGTTTGGATATACTGTGATAAAATAGAAGAGCAATTTAAGTCTTGCGAATAAATTGAAAGCACGCATGAATTTGAATTTTATAGCGAGGTAGATTATGATTATTTTGATAGCAGGAGCTTCACATACAGGCAAAACAGCATTGTCACAGAAGCTGCTTGAAAAATATAAATATCCATATTTTTCAATAGACCATTTGAAGATGGGATTAATAAGAAGTGGCAATACGGAACTTACCCCAACAAGTGAAGATTCAGATTTAACAGCATACTTGTGGGCGATTGTTCGTGAAATGATTAAGACTGCAATAGAAAATAAGCAGAACTTGATTGTAGAAGGCTGTTATATTCCATTTGATTGGGCGAAAGATTTTGAAAAAGAGTATCTTGATAGTATCAGATATTATTGTCTTGTAATGAGTGAGGATTATATTAGAAATCATTTTGCAGATATAAAAAGCTATGCAAGTATAATCGAAAGTCGTTTGGATGATGATTATTGTACTTTGGAATCTGTAATAGAAGATAATAGGCAGGTCTTGGAACTCGCTATTGCACACGAAGTTAATTATATACTTATTGATGACGAGTACAAAATAGATATTGATTTAGAGAGATAAATTTCAGTCTTGTAGAGAGATTGAAAGCAACAGAAGATTTGAAGTTTCGCATGAGTTTACAAATGCAAAGGCAGAGGATATTTTACATGATAAAGATGCCAATTCGTTGAAGCAAAAGGATAGTAAACGATGCGTAGAGTGCTTGGAATATCAAGTTTTTTGTAGGTAAACGATGCGTCGGTTGATTTTGCGATTGGATACATATAGGATTGCAATTGGAGGT
>SVED01000073.1 GCA_015057515.1 Lachnospiraceae bacterium | reverse complement strand
TCATTAGGGAACTTTAGAAGATGATACGCCTCATGATACTTGTAGTAACCTGAGTCCAAAAAATATTCTTCTTTTTGTGGCTTACTATAATAGTTATCAGCCATCATTAAATACCAGTGAACATCTTTGTTCACCACATCGTATGAAGTGTTAAATGAATAGCTACTTTTACCTATATACTTGATAATCTGAGCTGTAACACCTGTTTCTTCTTTGACTTCTCTTAAGGCTGTTTCATTGTGTTCCTCGTTTTCTTCTACAGTTCCTTTAGGAAGCACCCATCCTTCATACTTGTTTCTGTAATTCTTATACAGCAATAATATCTTTCCTCTAAAGATTACCACACCACCACAGCTTGTTGCTTCAATCATTGCAATCCCTCCTGCAACCTTTAAAGATTGGTGTGTTATATTTTTAGACATTATAACAGAAAAAGTCACATATATCAACCCAGCATATAAGACGTATTAAAATATTTACAAATTACTGTTGATAATAAGCATCAAAAATCTGCTTTGCAACCCATACTCCCGATACACCATTTGATGTATAGTCCTCAACAATAACACTCACTACAATATCAGGATTATCCGGATTGGAAAAACCTACAAACCAGGAGTTACAATTTCCTTGATTGTCATACTCGGCTGTTCCGGTTTTTCCTGCAACATCATAGGAAGTATCCCAAAAATAATATGAAGCTGTACCATAATCACACACGCCCTTTAGATATTCTGTTAAAACAGCAGCCTCGTCACTTGTCATTAGATTGCCATAGTTTTTCGAAGAAAACTTTTTAACATTAGCTCCATCATCTGTTTCTATAGATTGTATTAGGTATGGTTTCATCAAAACACCACCATTTGCTATAGAAGAAAAAATAAGTGCATTATGCAACGGAGTTACCAGTGTGTTTCCCTGTCCGATTGCAGTCTGTGGTATCTCATCCTTTGCACTGTTGCTATCAATCACAAAAGAAGATATATTATAAGTTCCAGAATACGGTAAATCTTGATTAAAAAGCAAATCTTCTGCAGTCTCTTTATAACCACCTTGTGTAATATCAGTTCCTATATTTGCAAAAGAAACATTACAAGAGTATGCCAACGAATCAGCCAAATCTAATTCACCGTGAACATTATCATTGCTACAACTTATTTCAACTCCTGTATATATGTTACTTCCTTCGCAAACAAAGGCATATTTTTCATAATTGTAATGTTCTCTCATATATGCAAGGGTTGTAACTACTTTAAAAGTGGAACCAGGCGCATATAGCCCTTGTGTCGCCCTATTTAGTAATACAGTGCTAGATGAACCTTCTTCTGTTTGTAAATACTCCCACAAGGCGTCAATTTCATTTGGATTATAGTCAGGTTTTGAAACCATGGCAAGAATCCTTCCAGAATCAGGTTCTATAACAATAACTGCACCATCACAATCGCCTAAAGCGTCATAAGCTGCCTTTTGCAGGTCAAAATCTACAGTGGTAATCAAATTATCTCCTCGATTTTTTTCTTCTCGTATTTCCTTGTATAATCGCTCAAAAATATTAATATGAGAACGTAACATATAAAAGTTACCTTGAAGTTCTAAACCTGCTTTTCCGTAGCTGTCATATCCAACCACATGGGCAAACATATTGTTATAAGGGTAATATCTGGTTGTATTTCCCTCTTCGTCGGTCATACTTGTAGCTATAACCTGACCATCACTTGTAATTATATCCCCTCGCTCAACAGTTTCCGCAAAGGAATCCTGTCTTATGTTTCTTGAATTTGCAATGGTTGCTTCAGCCTTAAATTGCATAAAATATATAATATAACCAATAAGACACATATAGATTGTAACCATTGTATAGGTAATTACAATTATAGGTCGATTTTTGATTTTGTTATTTTGGGCTTTTTCTTGTTCTTTTTTGAGGAATTCTTCCTCCTGACTCAAGTGCAAGCTGTTGCTTCGCTCGTTCTTTTTGTTTTTCATTTCTAATTGCCTCTCTGTTACTAATCACACATATTCCCTGAATAATTGCAAATATAATAAGTGTACTAAATACTGAACTTACACCATAACTAATAAGAGGTAAAGTAACACCTGTTGATGGTATAAATTTGGTAACGCCACCTAAATTAAGCAATGACTGTATAATATATATTGTTCCAAAACCAAATGCTATATATTTGTAAAATGGATTTCTACATTTCAAAGAAACATTAATAAAAGATATAAATATGCTTAAAATAACCAATATAAGACATAAGCCAAATATAACACCCATTTCCTCGCATATAGCTGAAAAAATAAAATCACTTTCACTTACGGGTATGGTATGAGCCTTTCCTGTGGTGAGTCCTGAACCAGTATATCCTCCTGTTCCCAAGGCAAACAATGACTGTGATACCTGATATCCACCAGTATCTATAAATGCAAAAGGATCCTTCCATGCTTGAACTCTAACCATAACATGGGCAAATAGGGTATCCTTAAATAATATAGATGCCAAAAACACTGCTAAAGCTCCAAGACCCATTCCTCCTATAAGAAAGATTGGTCTTGATGTTGCTAAATATACCATAAATACATAGGTAATATAGAATATTATGGCTGCACCTAAGTCTTTTTCCAGAACTAATATTAGCATAAATGCTGCTGAAATTAGAGCATTTACAAACAAATCCTTGATAGTGTTTGCCTTAACCAGCATACTGGCAACAAAAAAAACAAAGAGGATTTTAACAAATTCCATAGGTTGTAAAGATAAACTACCGATACTTATCCAGTTTCGCGAACCATAGCTTTCATATCCAAGACCAGGAATAAAAACTGTCAAAAGAAACACAAGACCAAATATACCATATACCACTCCTAAATCTTTTAGTTTCTTGATTTTTACAATCAAGAAAGGTATAAATGATGTAACAATCAGTGCAATGGTTGCAAAAATAAACTGTTTAACCGCCAACTGAATGTCTAATCTGGTAAGCATTGTATAGCCTATCAAAAGCAAAAATGCACTATTGTTTGTAAGTAGTCTTGATGATTCTTTATAGATTGAATGGAATATCATCATATAAAATACTGCTACAAAAATTTGAATTCCATAAAAAACCAATATCTTTATAGATTGTAAACGTAAGTACATAATCAAATATGACAAAAAATGAATTATAAAAACAAAAACGATCTGAATATTAAGTTTGCTGCTTCTATCTTCCTCGTCCTTAGATGCCATTATTGAAAAACATTTTACTGTATAAAGCATCATAAAAACTATAGTGAGGAATTTCGATATTTCACAGACTATATTAAGCATTGTTATTCAACTCCTCTAAAATAATGTCCTGTAGTAATTTTTATCTCATCACTATTGATGTTATAGTTAGTTAAAATACATTTTGTATACATATCTAACACTTGTTTGACTGTCTCTTTATCTTCTATCGTAAAATTGATTCTATAGCTATCAACTTTTATTCTTGTTATTATATCATCAATTTTACCAAACAAACACATTGGCAAACCATTATAACCAACATTATAGCACCCTTTACAGTGAGCAACAAAGTAAAATGAATTACCCATATCATCCACAATGATTTTTTTATCATTAGAAGCTGTACATCCGGTGGTGTTTTTTATAACGCATTGAGCTGATAACATAACCTGTTGATATTCATATATGGTTAACTGGTTATTATAATTGTTCAATGTGGATAGTTCTTTTATATTTAATTCTTTTGGCAATTCAAAGGAAAAATCATTTAAATTTTTGGAAAGAAAATCTCTGGCCAAATTATTATATCCGTACAGACTTCCTCCTAATATGATTATTTTATCTGAAAATTCCTCATATTGTCCCATAACTGCAGCGTAGCCATCAATATTTCTTATATATATACCATCAAATTCATATCCTTTATATAAAGATAAGTCAAAATCAGAATTAATAATGTGCGGTAAATCAATATATATATTTGTATTCTTGCTTTTTAACAAAGAAATAATGCCATCTCTTAAAGCCTGCAAATAAACATCTATGGGCATGCTAATAGAACTACAGGAATAGTTTGTTACTCCCTTTAGTTGAGAATATGACATAACACCTATATGAAGAGGTAAAGTCTTTTTTGTTTGCTGTGTTTCTATAGGATAAATGTAATTCGTTTTTCCATTAACTATAGTTCTCCTAAAAGACTGACATATACTTGCAGACAGCTTTTCTATAGCTTCTCTTCTAAGTGATTTTACAAGTCCAATTGGTATAAATGCATCCTCATCCACAGATAAAAATAGATCCTGAAAATAAAAGTCTGTATTGCCCAACATGCTTATTTTGGATTTTATTAATTCAACATCCGCTTTTTTTTCTCTTGTTTTTTCAACAACGTCTTTGGTATTTACAGTAACAAAAAAATCCTTATATTGAAGTGTAAGGTATATCATATCCCCTACACACGCTGTAAAAGTTCCTGTTAAAGGCAATTTCTTTTTTATATTAATTATATTGTCTTGAATATCCATAATTATTTTGTTGGATTTAGTACGATATATAGGTTGATTACTTTTTATATATTTTGTTTTAGGTGCATTGATAGTGACAATATTTCCTTTATTACCAGAAACACCTGTTGTGACATCCATAGTACTACCGTCATTTAAACTAATCTCTAATACATCCTGCTTGTACAATTCATTTTCCAGAAGGATATCCACCTTCCCTGAATGTACTTTTTTTATCTTTCCCATATATGTTCCCTGATTATTTGGTCTCTTTTCTGATATCATATCAGGTCCATTATGCATAAAATAGTAACCCTGACAAAATCCACCTCTATTATATATTGCGGCCAGTTTTTCTTTGTAGGATAATGCTTTTTCTAGATTAAAGCATCCCAAAAGACAATCATTTGCAATCTCTTTATAAGCATCTACAGCTGAAGCAACATAATACTCATTTTTCATTCTTCCTTCAATCTTAAGGGAATCAATGCCCGACTCTATAATATGAGGCAAATTTTCCAAAGAACACATATCTTTCATGGAAAGAGTGTATCCTTCTTTGTAACATTTTCTACACGGTTGGGCACATCTTCCACGATTACCGCTTCTTCCTCCTGCCAGGGAACTCATAAGACATTGTCCACTATATGAATAACACATGGCCCCATGAACAAAACTTTCAATCTCAATGTCAATTTTATCTTTTATTTCACGAATTGAATTAAGAGACATCTCTCTAGCTGTTACAATTCTACTTGCACCCATATTCTTCATATAAGAAGCACCATAAAAAGATGTAACATTCATTTGAGTGCTACAATGAATTGGCAAATCATAAAAATTTTCCTTGATAAATTTAAATACGCCAAAATCCTGGACAATAACAGCATCTAGTCCAGCTTCATAATATGGCTTAATATAGTCATATAAATCCGATATTTCGTTGTTTTTAAGTAGGGTGTTTACAGTTAAGTACAACTTAACCTCATGAAGATGGGCGTAATCTATCGCCTTAATAATAGAATCATCCGAAAGATTGGTGGCATATGCACGTGCACCAAATCGATTGCCGCCAATATAGCAGGCATCAGCGCCTGCTTTAACTGCGGCTTGTAAAATATCATATGACCCACATGGTGCGAGTATTTCAATGTGTTTTGGATTATTTGTCATTTCTTCCCTTTTCGGCCTCTAACTGAATAATCTTTCTCTGAAGAGCGTTAATTTGTTCCTTGTACTCTTCTATCATACGAAGTGCTGACTCCTGTTTTATCTGTGATTCAATAACCTCATGTCTCAAATCATAAAGCTGTTGCTCCTTGTTAGTGTCCTCAGAAGCCATACTGTCTGCCTGAGCCTTAGCTTTAAAATAATCATCTGCTATATTGAGTGCAAGTAAAACCCCCTGATACTCCGCATTCATTCTTCTGTACTGATCAGATGTCTTACACTCAGATATCTTGTTATTAATATATGTGGCTACATTTTGAAGATAATCTTCTCCTTCATATCCACTTAGGGTATAAACCTTACCGTTAATTACTACTGGTATATCGACTTTATTTGCCATTATGTTTCTCCTTCGTTTTTTAATGCTCAATTAAGTTTTCTAAGCCAAAATGCTTGTAACAATGCTCTGTGACCATTCTACCACGAGGTGTACGATTTATAAAGCCATTTTTTATAAGGTATGGCTCATATACATCCTCTAAGGTACCTGAATCCTCTCCAATAGCAGCAGCCAAAGTGTCGAGACCCACTGGTCCACCGCCAAATTTGTTTATCATAGTCTCTAAAATAACCCTATCAGTATTATCTAGACCTTGAGAGTCTACTTCTAATCTATCTAAAGCGGTTTTTGCTATATTATAGTCAATGGAACCATTATGTTCGACCTCGGCAAAATCACGTACTCTTTTTAAAAGTCGATTTGCAAGTCTAGGGGTTCCTCTAGAACGCTTTGCAATCTCTAAAGCACCTTCATCATCAATATCAACCCCTAACATATGGGCTGAACGAATTATAATCTGCATAAGTTCTGTAACATTATAAAATTCAAGTCTGTTAACAACACCAAACCTATCCCGTAAAGGCGCTGTAAGCATACCAGCTCTAGTTGTTGCACCAACTAAAGTAAATCTAGGCAAATCAAGTCTAATAGACCTAGCACCTGCACCCTTTCCGATAATGATATCTATAGCAAAATCCTCCATTGCAGGATATAAAACTTCTTCTACCTGCTTGTTGAGTCTGTGTATCTCATCAATAAAAAGAACATCATTTTCCGAAAGATTGTTAAGTATAGCTGCCAACTCACCTGGTTTTTCAATAGCAGGACCAGATGTGATTTTGAGATTAACCCCCATCTCTGCTGCAACAATAGAAGCAAGGGTTGTCTTTCCCAGTCCTGGAGGTCCATACAAAAGTACATGGTCTAAGGACTCTTTTCTTTTCTTTGCAGCCTCTATAAATACTTTTAAATTTTTTTTAGCTTTTTCTTGGCCGATATACTCAGCTAATGTTGTTGGTCTAAGACCTCTTTCTATATGTTCATCCTCTGTAGTTATATCCGCACTAATAATTCTTTCCATATGCACACCCTAATATAATTTAGATAATGTATTTTAATGCTGCTTTTAATAGTTCCTCAACAGACATTTTATCTGCACCTTGAACCTTTTTGATTGCTCTTAATGCTTCAACGTTCGAATAACCAAGACTAGTTAGAGCCATTGCAGTTTCTGTAATAATATCATTTGTGTTGTAATCTGGCAAGTCATCCTTGGAAACCCCACCAAGCACATCATTCAACTTAAACTTATCTTTTAGCTCTATAACAACTCTTTGAGCAGTTTTTGCCCCAACACCATTTGCTTTTGCTATTGCTTTATGATCATCTGATAGAACCGCAATTCTAAGTTCATCAATAGAAAGTGTAGATAAAATAGCAAGGGCACCCTTAGGACCAATGCCACTGATAGATATAAGTAACCTAAATACGGAAAGTTCATCTTCGGTCATAAAACCAAATATACTCATATCATCTTCCCTTACATTCAAATGGGTATATATTGTCACCTGTTGATGTAATGAAAGCTTAGATGCAACTATGGTACTTGTATTTATCCTAAAACCAATACCATTATTTTCAATAACAATATAATCTATACCTATATGCTCAACTTTTCCTTTTATATATGCAAACATACCTTACTCCTAAAAAGAGTGCTGCCAAGGGCAACACTCTATGTAATAATCTTATAAGAATTCGAAATCTAAATCTTCCTCTTCTTCACCATCACCAATCATCATACGATCAGGTTTTCTGGCATCTTCAATCTCTCCAACAAAAATTTCGTCATCATCCTCTTCTTCGATCTTTTTAGCTGGGGCCGGCTGTTCATCAGTCTTTTTGAAGAATTTAGCTGAAGCTGATTCCTTTGGTTCTTCAACAGGCTTAACATCCCTCTTAGGTGCCTGACCTTTTATTTTGAAAGTAGTACCTGATGAGTTTTCCTTTGAAGGCTCATCAACAGCTGGCTCTTCTTTAATAACAGCTTCTCCACTTTCAAACTTCTTGGCCTGTTCCTTAGCCTTAGCAATAATATCTGCTGCTGCAGCCTCTGCATTCTTGATAATGTCATCCGCCTTTTTCTTTGCTGCTGAATCACCACCAATTGACTCTACATTTTCAACACTATTTAACTGATTCTCCAAATCAAAAATCTTGAGTCTGCCCTCTTGCAAACTGGCATTTAACTTTTCCATATCAGAAGAAAGTTTCTCGTTCTCCTTGAAAATATCTTCGTAAGCTCTATATACGGTATTGACAAAATTATCTACATCACTTGTCTTATATCCTAACAATCCTTTCTTAAATCTTTGACTCTTTATGTCTAATGGTTGTATCATAAACTAATCCTCCGTGCCATTTTTCTATAGAAAATTATATCATAATAGACAAAAATTACAAGTATTTATTTATTGATACATATGGTAAAAACTCAATATTCACAAAGTTTTCAAAAATATGGCAAAAAATATAAACATAGTAAATATAATAAGAAAATTAATATAGTTAAGAAAATTTATATATGATATAATGTCTATACTTATACATTTATAGGGTATGTTACACAATATGTATTTATGGAGGTGACCTATGCAGAAAGTAACTAACAAAGCAAGACAACACAAATATATGCTTCTTCATAATTTCTATAATCCTGAAGACATTGTTGCTTTTGATATAGAAACTACTGGATTTGCAGCCGAGACCACCAACTTATATCTTATTGGCTGCGCTTATTACGAGAATAATGAATGGGTCATCACACAATGGTTTAACAATGATGGTATATCCGAACGTGAAATTATAATCGATTTTTTCCAGTTTATTTCTCGTTTTAAATACATATTCAATTATAATGGGGATGGTTTTGATATACCTTATCTCTGTAAAAAAGTTTCATTCCTTTCATTAGAATATTCTTTCGAAAAAATAGAGAGCATTGATTTATACAAATTGATAAGAGGATTTAAAGATACTCTTCACCTAGATAACCTTAAACAAAAATCCATAGAAAAATTCCTTGGAATCAACCGTTTAGACAAATATAGCGGAGGCGACTTAATTAAAGTTTATCAGGACTATGTAAAGACACCAAACGAAATTGGGAAACAACTATTGTTACAGCATAATTATGAGGACTTAGAAGGACTTATATACTGTTCATCCCTTCTTGCCTATGTAAAATTTAAGGCTGGTTGTTTTGCTGTCAAAAAAATGTCTGTCAGAGATAACAGATTACTTTTTTCACTTATATTAGAATATCCTCTTCCAAAACGAATCACTATAGGGCTCAACGATATTATTATTACAGGACATCAGTTAGAAGCTACTATAAATGTACCTATTATTAGTGATGAACTAAAGTTTTTCTTTGACAATTACAAAGAATACTACTATCTTCCTGCTGAGGATATGGCTGTTCATAAAAGTGTTGCCTCCTTTGTAGATAAAGATTATCGTGTTCAGGCAAAAAAAGAAACCTGCTATCAAAAACACAAGGGGCATTATATCACTCAGATTGATTCAGGTATTCTTTCCGGCTATAAACGTTGTTATAAAGATAAAGAGTCATATATAGAGCTTGTGGACTCTTTTTTGCAGGACTTAGATATGTTAAATGCATATGCACGACATATACTTAGTCATATTTTCTAAAAAAAAGGAACAAAATTTTGAACTGAACCCCAAATGTTGGACAGTTTAATTAAGCAACTCTATTGGACTGAATCCGGTATTGTACCGGACTCAGTCCTTTTAACTTCCTTCAATTCTAAATATTTATCAGGTTGCTTCATCTTTTTAGGTAGAAATAGAAGGTGCTTCTTGGCATACCATCAAAAGCTAACAAATCTGCCAGCTTGTATTTATGCCTTAATTCATCAATGATGGTGGCTCTTTCCCGTTCTCTCGGGCAATTCTTTCCTGAACTAAGGCATTTATTTTTTTAAGTATTCGTTCTCCATACGAAGTCGTTGTACTTCAGTAATTAAATCTTCTTCGGTTTCTTTGTTAAGTTTCTTTTTTCTTGATTTATCTGAACTCATTTTAGGTTTCCTACCACGATTGTCTCTATAGAGTCCTTGTGGTCCTTCCTCATAATATATGCGTTCCCATTTTCCGACTGTTGCATCACTTGGAACACCAAATTTGACCGCGGTTTAAAACAGGGACAGATTGTTATCATGCATATATTCTATAACAGAAATCTTAAATGCGCCATCATAACTTCCGTGTTTTATCAGAAGACCTTCTGGGCCGAACTGTTTATATCTTTCAACCCATCGCAGAATTGGGGCTCTGGGAATACCAGAAACTTTAGCTGCTTCATATGTGGACAAGTTTTCAGTGACTACCAATTCAACAGCAGCCAATTCTTCTTCATATGAATATTTTGACATAATAAAATGCACCTCCAAATGCTAGATTTT
>SVED01000072.1 GCA_015057515.1 Lachnospiraceae bacterium | reverse complement strand
ATCTTTTGAAAATCTCTTAAAGAATTTTCAGGGTTAACATGTTATTAATTTGTCAAAGGTTCTTTGTCGCTTTTCGCGACAGCTATTAGAATATACCACAGTGGTATTTTAAAGTCAACACCTTTTTTTAAATTTCAAAAAAAACTATTTGCTTATTTGTGTAATGGCATCATTAAAGATGTTGTGCTTATATAAAAATGTAAGGAAATCGCTATCATTAACCTGGGTATATAAGTTGTTTCCCACTTCAGTATTTGCAAATGTAGAGATAAGTATAAGTATTACCCATACAATTAGCAATGCCTCTAATCCACCAAAAAGAAGCCCAGCCATTCGATCTATACCACCTATAATCGGTAATTTTGATACTACGCCCAACGCCATATATATAATGTTAGCTAATATCTGAATAAGTGTGAATGTCAACAAAAAGCTTAGCGCATTCATAACCATATATGAAATATAATAAGCTATATACTTGTAGAATCCATCAGCATCTAATTCCGCTCTTACCTCATCGTTATTATTAGAAATAAGTGCATCTGTCATAAATTGTGGTAATTTCAATTGCTGAATTATATTAATCTGCTGATTTCTAGATGGTTCCAACTCAAGTGCCGCTGCTGTCAAACTATCTACAAGTTCATCCTTCACTTCACCGAACTCTTCAATAAGTTCTTTTTCAACTTTGTCACGGGCAATATTTTCCACACCCTCATATACCTTGTCATTAATGTAATTATCTATTGGTGTATAATCCGTAATCAACTTTGCCACCATAGGAGTTAAAAAATATGCTAACACCAATGCAAGCACTGCCAAAACCAGTTTAAACACCGACCTAAGCAAACCTCTTGCATAGCCTATTATGATAAAAACTATAAAAACCGCAATAACAATTACAGTAAGAATATTCATAACTACTCCCCTTTTATCTCTGTCGTATCTTCCATATTCGCCTCAGCTTTAAGTTTTATAATTTCTGTTGAATCGCTATATACAACAACGTATTCTAGATTATTTCCATTTGGGACGACACTTATAATATTCCCAGAAAGTTTTCCATTGAATTTGACGTTACCATTACTTCTGTATATAACACAATCGTTACCACCAGATATTATCAGTTCCTTTTCTGCTGCATATATATTGTCATACTCAAAGTTAATCTTTGTACTAAAGTTAAGCTTTCCCTTTAAATCATAAACCTCCAAAACATAGCTACTATCCTTTGTCTCCGTATCAGTATCACCATTGTATATAACTCCAATATATTTCTCACTGTAAAAAACACTTCTAATTTCTTTTGAAAAACTCAATTTTGCTTTTTCTGAAGGTTTCTCTTTCATTGAATATATGCTTATAGTTTTAGTACCAAACGCAACAACCGTATCATTATCAACAAATTCTAATTTAGGAATCACCTGATCTTCAAACATATATCCGCCAACCATTCGATCCGCATTACTATTTTGTCCCACATCGCCAAAATTATATGCAGCCAAATTATTTGATACACTATTTGTTCCTATATTCAAATAGCTTGTAAATAGTTTTTCTCCATCGTCAGAAATTGTAATATCCAACGGATAACCACTTTTGTCTATAGTTGTCTGAATCTCATATACTATCTCGCCATTCTTATTGTACAAGTTAATGTAATTCGTCTCATCACTTTCAAGCACCACCGCAAAAGCTCCTTGATTAGCCACGTCAACATCACATATTGTATAAGGCATAGTAACACTGCTTACCTGTCCTTCGTTATTAAACACACAAACAACGTTGCCATTCAAATCTGCCACGGCGGCATAATTACCGCTAGCTACAGCCACAGGCATCTTCATATCAATACCAGCAACCCAAACAGTATCTCCATTTGCATTTATATAAGAAACACCATCAGGAGTATACTTGAGTAAATTACCACTAAACTGAATATAACTTGCTGTATTTTCGTAATTTGTCTCATTTGTTTTAATAACCTTGTACCCTTTGTACTCTCTGTTCAATATGTAATATACCCATATGGCAACAGCCACCATAACTAAAAATAATATAATTATACCCAGTTTTTTCTGGCTAGTGTATTCTCTCTTTTTCTTAAGATTTTCCTCTGCCACCTCTTCCGGTCCATCTACATATATAACATTATCTTTTTCTTCTTTTTTCTTCATATTATTCTCCAAATAAAGATGTATATAAATCTATTTTGATTTTCCTCACTATGTATATTTAATATAGCGTACATTTAATCATAACATATTTTCAAAAAACATACCACGTATAATTTCATCAATTATACAATTATTACTCTATGGATAAATCTGGAAGAATTATTTCATCCCCCTCATAAATCCTCTCCTCCACAGACATATTGTTAGCTTCTGCAATATCCTCGGCATAAATAACCGAACCATACTTTTCTTCTGCTATAGAACTTAATGTATCCCCATATTGTATTTCGTAAGTTTCTAAAACATTATCCGAAATCACAGGAATGTTTTGTTCTGTGGAAACTTCTTCCATGTTTCCTTCCTCTGTCACCTGACTATCTTCCACAGTTTCTGTTGTAGTTGACATTTCTGTAGACACATCTATGTCTGTTGTTTCAGTTGTCACATCCACCACCTGTGTGGATTCACTGTCTGTTTCGTCCGGGTAATTATACTGAACTACATTCTCATTAATGGTTTCTACAACCTCCTCTGTTGTTGCTTCTGCCGTAATCTCCAATCTATTTATTGAAATCTCCATATCTTTAAGTCTATCAAAATTGCTTATTACTGTAACACCCATTGCAAGCATTGCAAGAACCACAAAAGAACTTGCCACATATACAAAATTTACACTATTTGTTTTACTACCCTGCACCCTGTTATTTTTTTCTCGATAACTTTTTATAAGTTCCTCATCCTTGCGACGAATTTCACTATTTTCCTCATCAGCCAATCCACCCTTTTGCTTAATTATATAATTTTGCATTGCCTCGTTCTTCGTATAGTAAATAAAATATCCACGTTGCTTTACTAGTTGTCCATGTTCATACATATAAAATGCATCTTCACTTTCCAAGGAATCTGTAATATACAACACCTTGTCTTTTCCTGGAAAATTGTCAACATGCATCTTTTCAATCTTGTCATTTATAGCTGTTGAAAAGCCCATTCTGGAAAGAAACCATCCTACCACAGATAAATCCGGGAAAAAATCTTTTACATGCTCATATATATCTGCCCATGCTTCTTTTGTAAACTCACTTTCATCCATATCAAATTCCAGATTTTGCGCTTCAACCGCACCACTTATAAATATTACATCTCCAACCTCTGTTTTCTTACTTTCTCCTAAAAGAATTGCCCCCCTTGCTGTAGTACTTCCCGGACGACCTATGTAATTTAAATATGTAACCACATAATCTTCTATATATATTCGTTTATTCCCCGAAGGAGAACCTATTTGTCTAATATTTTTAGGAAGATTAAATCCTACATTTTCTTTTTTTACCACAATTTCCTCAATGTTGTTTTCTTTTGCCGCACTACTTTTTTCTTCATTTTTGTCATAAATAATCTCTATCATTATTCTCCACCTTTCCTTATAACTCTTGCTAACAGCTATAGGAAAGCATATCATTCATCCCTTTTACTTCCAGTCAAATCTTGTCGTCTATGCATATATTTTTATCGCAATATTATCCACTTTATTACCACAATCGACACACCAAATATTAAGTTTACTTTTCACACAACAAGTCAATACTTTTTGCATAATGTAATTATAAAAAGGATTATGAGGTTCTCATGAAAGCATTTTTTAATTCCCCTTGTAAAACGGAATATTTTAATACAAGCAATGAATTTTCCCCTGAAAGACTAGGTGAAGGAATACTAAAATATATGCAAGAGCTTTGCACAAAAAAGTGCACTCCTATAATACTGGGTATAGGAACGGATCGAGCAACCGGAGACTGTTTAGGTCCATTAGTAGGTGAAATGTTAAAAAAATACAATCCCCGTTTCACGGTTTTTGGTACCTTAGATTCTCCCGTACATGCTCTTAACATAAGGGATACTATCCAACATATAAATAGTAATTTTTTCAACCCCTTTGTCATTGCAATAGATGCATCTTTGGGTAGTAGTGCTCACATAGGATACATCACAGTAAGTAACTCTCCTATATGGCCAGGAAAAGGAGTAAATAAAAAACTACCGGCAATAGGAGACATATCTATTACCGGTATAGTTAACGTGTCTGGCAAAAATCCTAGTCTATTACAAACCACCAGACTATATACAGTTATGCAACTTGCAGAATATATATCTGCAGGTTTAAAATACTCAATTGATTATTTGGATGACTTTTGTCCTTTGTAAACATTAATTGCCTCTGATACAGTCTCTGCCTGCTCATCTTCCATAAGCGCAATTAAGTCATTTAACTTGTCCTCCTTGCACATATCTTCGCCTATATAAGCAGCGTACTCCTTAGTAATCTGAAGGACCTTATCTGAATACATTTTCTCTCCCTTTGTTATTTTTTCATCAAGGGTCTTTTTCTCCGCCTTCATATCCTCTAGGGTCTGGAGGCGTCTGCCATTTATCTCATCAATAATAAGCTGCTTAGTCTTATCTTCGAATTCTTTTAAGGCCTCTTTTTTCTCGTCACTTATAGTGTCCGCTTCATCCTCAAGATTTGCAATTTTCTCATCATAGGCATCAAGATTATAAGCACTCTCATCCTTATCCTTGTTTATAGAATTCTTGATTGCATCGGCCTGCTTATTATTTGCTTTTATCTTATCACGAATGCTTCTGGCCTGCTTCATAATATCGCCATGCTTTACCTTTGTTGCGTTGAAGATGGCAAAATAAATTATTAATTGAATAATAACTGTAACAGCAACAACTAGCACCATCCAAAATGCAACATTTACATCGGATTTACCTGACAAAATACTCTTGTTCACAAGAAATGCCACCAGCGCTGGTACGCCAGCAAAATACACAAGAAAGCTAATCATCATACTTATTAGCTCACCTATACCATGAGGATTAAACATAATAAAGTATAATTTTGAAGAGCAATATCCCGGAACTTTATTCTTCTTGAGAAGAGTTTTCATCTCTACCTCAAGTTCTCTGTTGTTCTGTCTAATATGCTTTGTCTCGTCCTCAATACGAGCATTCATACGCTGATTTTTCTTTTTGTTTTTCTTGTTTTCAACCTTCTTTTTGCGAGCACGATTGTCATCTAAACGTCCATCAAAGGTTGCAGAAATTTCTTGTTTTCTCTTCTTGATAGTAATTGCTATCTCATCAGCTATTGATTTTTCTTCTGCAGTAATATTCTTGCCAAGTTTTTTCTGGTACGCTTTCATCTTTTCTAATTCAGTTGCCATAGCATCTCGCTTAACAACCTCTTCTCTGGCACGAATAAGATAATCTGCTTTTTCATTAAAAACATTCTCAGGCATTTTTAACCCCACCCCTTTTTTATTGTAAAAAGTATAAGCGACAATCACCTTGGATTATCGCTTATTCATATATTCTTCAAGGCGTTCCCTATCAACCTTAATTCTGTTATCCATTGTCTTCATAATGTCTACAATCTGGTAACGACGATACACACCATTATTACCCAAATCATAAATCATATTGGTAGAGAAGCCAAGAACAACAGGACGAAGGATATTTTGTGGATTTTCAGAAATAACAAGACCCTTTTCCCTGTTGGTAAGTTCAATACAAACTCCCGGAGTGAGTATCTTGATACTCTTAATAAGAGCCCCTACCACTTCCTCATCGAATTCATCCTTGTTAAGTAACAAATACTTAACCGCTGCAATCTCCGATATAGCTTCCTCTCTAAGCTTCATACAAGTCATAGTATCAAAAAGGTTAGCCACCTTAAGTATCTTTGAACTTTTAAGTATCTTGCCGTCGTCTCTTCCATCACCATATTCCATCTTGTGAATCTGAGCAACAATTCTTCTAACACCACTGTCAATACCAATCTCTGGTCTAATAAGACCAAGACCATCACTCTGGAACTTCTTAACTATGATTAGATCGTTGGTATCATAATCATCATACTTATCTTTCACCTTGTTAGGTAAAAGCAGCTTACCAATATCATGCAAAAGTGCTGCTGTAACAAGTTCTTCTTGTTCAACAGGAGTATAATGCATCTGTGATGATATAAGTGCACAAAGTATAGCAGTATTGATAACATGCTTGTATATGTAATCAGTAGTACTTCTAAGGTTCTGTGTAAATGCAATCTTGTGATCAAGTCTGCCATAGTTAGTTATGATGGCGTTAGCCAATCGCTTGAGGTTCTTAGGGTCCCTACCAGCAACTATACTATCCAATTCCTCACGAATACTGAATACAGCCATCGTCTGAAAACGCTCGAAATCAAGGTCTTCTTCGGACATAGGTGGAACCGGCTCCGCAGGCTCCAATATATATAAACCAAGGAGGCCAAAATTCTTTACACTCTCAATACCTTGAAGCGTAAGTCTTGTATTACGTTCATAGAGCAAAACGCCAGACTTGTTGTAAATAGGCTTGGCAAGACGCATGCCATATTTTAAGTCTTCCGCTTTTACAAAAATCATACCTTTACCTCCTCATAGTAATGCACCATACATAAGTGTATTTTAACACAATAATTGACATAATACAACAAAAAAACCAAAAAAGGTAACCGAATGTAGTAAATATTTCGGCTACCTTTTTATTAGTTTTATTTGTGTATCTTGTGAGTTCTGTTTAATGCACTAATAAGTGCGTAAACAGACGCATCTATAATATCGTTGTGAATGCCTGCTCCCCAGGTTATCTTATCCATACCCTCAACCTCAATACCAACATAAGCACAGGCCTGTGAGTTTGAACCAACCTGTAAAGCATGCTCCTCATATGTAACAAGTGAGAAGGATATATCAAAATGCTTCATGATGGCATTACTAACTGCATCAAGACGTCCATTACCTTGTCCGTGGTAAATCTTTTGCTCTCCATTTACAAGAATTGTAATCTCTGCCTCTATACCATTAACCTGCTTAAAATGACACTCAAGCATCTTGATAGGTTCTTCTTGATTTACATATTCGTTCTTGAAGATATCGTAAATCTCTTCAACTGAAAGTTCTTTGTGGGCATGATCTGACACACCCTTTACAGTATATCCTAAATCTTCTCTCATCTTTGCTGGAAGATTAAGTCCATATTTTTGTTCTAAGAGATATGCAATACCGCCCTTACCTGACTGACTATTTATACGTATAACATCACCATCATACTGTCTTCCAATATCCTCTGGGTTAAGTGGCAAGTAAGGTACTGTCCACATCTGGTTTGGATCCTCTTCTCTGCACTTCATTCCCTTTGCAATAGCATCCTGATGGGAACCTGAAAATGCTGCAAAAACTAATTTTCCTGTATATGGAGAACGCTCGTACACATGCATTCTTGTAAGTCTTTCATATATCTCAGTAATGCGTGGAATATCGGCAAAATCCAACTCAGGGTCAATACCATGAGTGTACATATTCATCGCAAGAGTTATAATATCTACATTTCCAGTTCTCTCACCGTTACCAAACAATGTACCTTCTATACGATCAGCTCCCGCAAGAAGTCCCATTTCCGCATCTGCCACACCACAACCTCTGTCGTTATGTGGGTGTAAGGAAAGGATAATATTCTCCCTTTGGTGCATATTGTTACTCATATATTCTATCTGGCTCGCATACACATGCGGCATACTCATTTCAACCGTTGCAGGGAGATTGATAATAACCTTTCTCTCAGGTGTTGGTTGCCATATATCAATAACTGCATTACAAACTTCTAATGCATACTCAACTTCGGTTCCGGTGAAACTCTCTGGTGAATACTCAAACTGATAATTCACACCATACTCTGCTGCCATATCATTTAAAAGTTTTGCTCCATCTGTAGCAATCTTTAATATTTCTTCCTTAGACTTTTTGAAAACCTGTGTTCTCTGAGCATAAGATGTTGAGTTGTATAAATGTACAACTGCATTTTTCGCACCCTGAACTGCCTCAAAAGTTTTCTTGATAATATGTTCTCTCGCCTGAGTAAGCACCTGAATAGTCACATCGTCAGGAATAAGATTCTGTTCAATCAAAACTCTACAAAACTCGTATTCTGTCTCAGAGGCTGCTGGGAAACCAATTTCTATTTCCTTAAAGCCAACTCTTACAAGTTCCTTAAAAAACTCTATTTTTTCCTCAAGACTCATAGGTACAATAAGTGCCTGATTACCATCTCGAAGATCCACACTACACCATGCTGGCGCCTTGTCTACGTATTCTTTGTTTACCCAATTTGTACTGGCTACTGGTGGCATATAATAACCACGCTTATACTGTTTAACATTCTTCATACCGTTTACCTCCTTAAAATACTTTACAACCTGATGTTGCATATCTGTGATATATCTAAAGGTGGTTTACTTCTACCTGCTACAAAAAAATAAACCTGTGCCTCTAGCTTTAGAGACGCAAGTTTCTGCGCGGTACCACTCTAATTCATACATTAAGTATGCCCTCTCACAGATACGGACTATAGTTACTTAGCCTTATATCCTCCTGCTATAACGGTCAGGCTCCGTCTGAGTCTACTGACAACTAAGTTGCCGTTCAACCAGCTACTCCAAGGCGAGTTCAAAGTTCTTCTAACACTGTCTTACACCATCCGACAGCTCTCTGAAGATGTCCGAGCTTCTACTACTCCTCTTCATCGTATTTTACAAGGTAACCTTAACACACTTTTCATTGAGTGTCAACGAAAAATATGATAAGCTATCTATATTATATTTACCAAAGGAGAAAGTTATGCCGCCTATAACCAACGATTGGGCAGATGCTCTTGCCCCTGAATATAAAAAAGACTACTACAAGAAACTGTTTGATTTCATCGGCAAAGAATATGCCACACAGGAGATTTTTCCACCTGGAGATGATATATTTAATGCATTTCACTTAACACCATTATCCAATGTAAAATGCGTTATCATAGGACAAGATCCTTATCACAATGTGGGGCAAGCTCACGGTCTTTGTTTTTCCGTTAAGCCCGAGGTGGATATTCCTCCATCCCTTGTAAATATATACAAAGAATTGCACGATGATTTGGGATGCCATATTCCAAACAACGGTTATCTTGTCAAATGGGCAAAACAGGGTGTACTTATGCTCAACGCTGTTCTCACCGTAAGAGCACATCAGGCTGCTTCCCATCAGGGCAAAGGCTGGGAAGAATTTACAGATGCTGCCATTCGTATAGTCAATCAGCAGGATAGACCTATCGTATTTTTACTTTGGGGAGGATTTGCCCAAAAAAAGGCTGCTATGCTCAACAACCCAAAGCACCTCATTTTGAAGGCACCTCACCCATCACCACTTTCAGTGTACAGAGGTTTCTATGGTTGTAAACATTTCAGCCAGACTAACGATTTTCTAGCAAAAAATGGCATCCAGCCAATAGATTGGCAAATTGAAAATATATAAATTTTTTCGTATTTAGCGAAGGGAATATATTATGGAAATATATATAGTCAGACACGGACAAACAATGTGGAATAAAGAAAAGAGACTACAAGGAAGCGTAGATATCGAGTTAAATGACAACGGAAAAGAGCTTGCCATTATAACTGGACAAAACCTTATGGATACCACCATAGACATCATATACTCCAGTCCATTAAAAAGAGCTCACGAGACTGCTCGACTTATTCGAAACGGCAGAGATATTAATATCATCACTGATGATCGATTAAGAGAACTCAACTTCGGTTCTATGGAGGGCGTATGCTACGAGCAACTCTACCAGGAAAAAACTCACGGTTTCAAATACTTCTTCACAGAACCTCACCTATACTACCCTCCCAAGGATGGCGAAACCCTTAATCATCTATGTGACAGAGCCTCAGAATTTATGAGTCAGGTCATCGAGCCTCTTGAAGCTACCTGCGAGAGAGTTATGATAGTTGCCCACGGCGCTATGAACAAGGCCCTTATGACCCACGTAAAAAAACATTCTCTCGAAGATTTTTGGTCCGGTGGACTTCAGAAAAACTGCAACGTTATAATTTTAGATTACACTCAAGGAAAGTACACTATTATTGATGAAACCAGAACCTTTTATTAAGTTGGTTTTATAAATGGAAGTTTCTGCCATATTATTGAGAAGCTACAGTTTGCCATTTAATAAAATTATTTTCATTTACAGCAATTAACTCCCCTTTGTTATAAAGGTGAGTTACGTATGTTTTTACAATACCGCCCTCTACAGCATACTTGTACATGCTCAGTTTAAATCCCTTTTCATTGAAGAAGGTACTAATCACTTCGTCAATGCTATGGGGTTCACTGCATATTCGTTTTATAGCTTCTATGTTGTCGCAAACTCCTTTTATGTTTACGTCACATAGTGGCTTTATTTTTTTAACAGGTTCTGCATGATAAGGTATATATAATGTTGCCTTTATACTCTTTAGTTTTTCTAAGCTCTTTAAGTAATCTTCCACCTCGTAGATATATGTGAGGGGATGTTTTTCAACAGTTTCCTTTGACACAACTGCATCTCCCAAA
>SVED01000071.1 GCA_015057515.1 Lachnospiraceae bacterium | reverse complement strand
TCATACAAAACTATAGTAAAAATTAAAATCATTTCCGGTACTGCAAGTAACATAATAATATATATAATTCCTGTAATAATATCTAATTTCCTATTTTCAAAGTATCCATTTATACAAGCAAAAATAACACCGATTAATATATATATAACTAACCGATCTATGCTACATGAACTATATATCAGAAATGCTGATAAAAATATCAAAATTATCTTGTCTATTATGTAACTCATTATTGCTCCTTGATTATCATACTTCTCATATTTTAACACATCAAAATCCTTTTTTGTATATTTTTATTATGGGAGGTTATTCTATAAATGCAAAGTGGGCTGTGCCGGTATTATTGATATGCCCCCTGTCAAGAAGACAGGGGGCATATCAATTATTCCTTGCACAGCCCTTATAAATATTTTCTAGCCCTCTCTTTTTTGCTTCATAACCTTAGCCACAATAAGTGCTACAGCTATAAATGCAGCTGCGAAAAGTGCCTCTATTCCTACACATTTAAAGAAGATATCTAAACCCCCATCCACATACAGGCTTTCTGTAGCCTTTACATGCCAGTAGGTCGGCATAAATCTTGCTATCTTAAGTATTCCATCACTGAATATCTCCATAGGAACGAATACGCCACCTAAGAAAGCCATTCCAAGAGCTATTATATTTGATATCATACTGATGGTAGGTACCTTAAGGTTAAAGCTACTTACTATGCAAACCAGACCTACAGTAAGAAGCAGGAACACAAATGAGCTTAGCAGATTAAGAGCATTATTACCTACAAACACCTGTCCCTTAAACATTATAGCTGCTACGATTATAAGAGCTACCCATACTGCAATACTAAGCACTGCAGATGCACCTATAAGCTGAGTAACTCTTGATTTGAGTGTCATAGGAGCTACTGAATTTCTGTCTTTAATCTCTTTTCTGTTGAACACCATAATAATTGGTGCCATTACATTCATAAGAAGCATAATCATAATGTAAGTCATATATGTGAAGTAGTAATACTGCTTAGGAAGCTCCGCAGAACTTTTACCCTTATAGCTTACAAGTTCCTTACTATCAAGTGCGGCAATAGTTTTCTCATTAGCCTCCTTTGCACTATAGCCTGCTGCCACATATGCATCGAAAGACTTCTGATAAGCTGCAATCTGCTCTTCCACATAAACACTAGCTTTAGTTCCTTCTCTTTTAATGTTTGATAGCTCGCCTGTTTCTGAATAACCCTGGTTTATATACAACGCATAGTCTATAGTTTGCCAATATAAGTTATCCTGTATCTCTTCTCTGTCGTCCTTAACATCAACCTTGTTATGAAGAGAATACAAATATTCCATAAGATACTTTGATTCCTCACTATTATCATAGTCAAAAACCACTATATCCATCTTACTCCCCTGGAATTCCTTTCTCTCATTTCCACCTACATTTGACAGTACCCCAAGGAGAACTCCAAATATGCTGATGTATATTATAAATTGATGCTTCTGTTTATTTAATATCTTAAAAAATGTCTTAAATACTTGCATACTGCTTTCTCCTTCCTAATAAAAATCCTCCAAGTGTAAATATAACTGTCATAACAAGAAGTGTTATTATATTCTCATTAAATCTATCATAGGTTTCGTATACCTTAAGGGAATATAGAGCATCACAGAGTCTAGCTGCTGGGTTAATCTTTTCAAGGATAGGACAATACATGTGAATCATAGGCTTCGTCATTTGAAGCATAAGTCCACTCATAAAGCAGCTAATAAGTGAATATGCTACCGCAATAGCTTCCTTCACTCCCTCTGAAAGCTTACCTATACTTCCTATAAAAAATCCTGAGGTAAGACCTACCATATTACCTAAGAATATAGTAAGGATAATTCTAGGAATCTCGTCTCCAAAATTTACACCTATTAAAATTAGGTATGCAAAGGCTATACATGTCATAACTGAAAGTAAAATCCATATTGCAGAAAGTCCGGCCACAATCTGAGTTAAACCACCTGTATTTGATACATTCTTTCTTGCTCCTATAGTAGAAAGGTTAGCCTGATTTTTAATAGTGAGAGTCACCCCTGCAAAGCTGGCGAAAAGACAAGACATCGCAATCAGGTTAAAGAAATAATCTGAGTATGCATCCATATTTGCCTTCTTGCCAAGTTCTATCTCTTCGTTGTTACTAGTTTCACTAAAAAGCTTCTCTATTGCAGCCATCTGAGCCTCAGACCCCTTGTCGGAAAGGTCAGTCATAATTGTTACTATCTGATGATAATTAGCCACTATGGTTGAAAGGATACTTTCCTTTATACCATTGCCATTTACCATAAGTTTTAGCATTCCGTCCTCCGAATAGAAGAAGCCAATAGTATCATCAACAAGAAGCTCCTTACCCTCCTCAAATGAATCCACATATGTTACAGCTAAAAGCTTTTCTCCGCTTTCAACTATAGAAATATTTTCTATCATATCAGTAAAATTTTTCTGTACCTCTTCATCATCCAAATAAACAACTACCGGAACGTTGCTCTGAAGCTGCTCAAATTCATATGCATTTCCAAATGTTGCGTAGAATAAAGTTCCAAGTATCACTGTAAATATTAAGCTCCAGAATATCTGATCCTTACTTCTAAGTGTAATTAAAAATGTATATTTAAAGTTATGCCAAAACATATGCTATGCCTCCTTATCTCGAAGCTCTTTACCTGTAATTTCAAGAAATACATCATTTAAGGTTGGAAGCTCTGAGTAAACTCTACCACATGGAATATTGTTATCATTAATGTAGTTAAGTACATTAATAAGGTTGTGCTTGCCACCACTACACTTAACCTGAAGCTTGCCTTCCTCAAGAGTCGCACTATATACATGATTGATTTTACTAATAGCATCAAGTTGCTCCTTAGTCGCATCAATCTTTTCAATAAAAATTGTCTCTGTATTCTTAATCATCTTCTTAAGCTCATCCTTTGTACCAAGAGCTAAGTTCTTACCTTTATCCATAATAGCGATTCTGCTACAAATCTGCTCAACCTCCTCCATATAGTGAGAGGTGTAGATGATGGTTGCACCATTTTTATTTAACTCCTCGATTCCCTCCAGAATCTTATTTCTACTCTGTGGGTCAACTGCAACTGTTGGCTCATCCATGATAATTAGCTTTGGCTTGTGAGCTATACCACAGGCTATATTAAGTCTTCGCAGGAGACCACCGGAAAGCTTCTTAGGATAGAACTTCTTGAAATCCTCAAGACCTACAAAGTTAATGGCCTCCTCCACATATTCCTTTCTTTTAGCCTTGTCCTTTATATAAAGTCCACAGAAGTAATCTATATTTTCATATACTGTAAGCTCGTCGAATACAGCTACATTTTGCATTACAACTCCTATATTCCTCTTTGCCTCATAATTATCCGGTGTCATCTTCTTACCGAAGACTTCAACTTCTCCCTTATCATAAGAAAGAAGTGATAAGATACAGTTTATTGTTGTGGTCTTTCCTGAACCATTAGGACCAAGAAGTCCAAATATCTCTCCTTCTTTAATTTCAAGATTAAAATGGTCCAACGCAAGAACCTCTTTATATCTTTTCACTATATTTTCTATTTTCACTACTGTATCACTCATGGTAATTCCTCCTAACTTATTTTATTGAGTTTATATTATATCTTTGAGTGTGTAAATAACAGTGTGAAATGTAAGGAAAGAATGTGACAAATGTAATAATTTAATAAAAAAGACGTTGTTGAGATATTAACATCAACCTCTCACAACGTCTTTTTTCCTATAATTTATAACGTCTCAGAACGCTCTTTTATATTCTTTTTAAAATTAATTATTTTATGGTCATATTCTTTATCCATATATGACGATGTTATCATAAAATCCGCCGATGAACGATTATTCGCAATAGGAATATCATATACCTGCGCAATTCGAAGTAATGCTTTTACATCAGGATCGTGCGGTTGAGCCATTAATGGGTCCGAAAAAAACACCACAAAATCTACTCTTCCTTCCACTATCTTTGCACCTATCTGTTGGTCACCACCTAACGGTCCGCTGTTGTAACCTTTCACAGGCAATCCTGTTCTGTCCGTAATCATTCGAGCAGTTGTACCTGTTCCGCACAGAAAATGATTTTTAAGTATTTCTTTGTTTTCTTCACACCACTCAATAAGTTCAGACTTTTTATTGTCATGAGCAATTAAAGCTATGTTCTTTTGCTTTTCTATTGTAAGAGTTATAAAATCTTCCTCTAACATATAATTTTCCTCCCTTCACAACTCATCTTCGAGTATTTACGTTAAACCATAAATTATTTTTCATATATATTATCACTCAAAAAATACATAGTCAATCACAGCTATGTTAAAATATTATTCAATTTACTATAATTAATTTCGCTTTACAAACATCGATAAATATATTATTATAACGAATATTATAGCAACTTAATAAATAAGGAGAAAGCAAATGAAGAAGAAATTTTTAGCAATACTTACAATTGCAGCAATGACATTATCATTTACAGCATGTGGCGACTCAGATAAAAAGACTACAGAAGAAAAAACTACTACAGAAAGTACATCCGGTGGTCAGGATTTACAGCACTCAATAGAATTAGACGGAAATATACTTACACCTGATGAAAATGACGGAATCGATATTACGGCTACAAGAGGTACTGTTGAGAACAACGCTTTCACAAATGAGACATTTAAAATATCATTCCCAACAACAGACACTATGAGATTTTTATCAGACAAAGAAATAGCTGATTTAATAGGACTTACAACAGAGCATTTAACAGAAAACGAAAAATTCTCTGCAGAACAGCTTGAAACCGCAACCAACGGTACCATTTATGATGCATATGTATATCTGGATGAATTGGGTTCAAATGTTTCTATTACATACAGACTTACACCATACACAGAACAGCAGTATGCCGAAAGTACAATTCAGGAATTAACATCATTAACTTCACCAAAGTATACTATAGATCCAGTAACAACAGCAAAATATGGCGGACAGACATATACAGTTATCAGTGCAAACACCGATATGGGTTTTAATCAAAAATTACTTTTTAGAAGAGAAGGTAAATATTTAATAACTATTACTCTTACTATTGTCGAAGGACAAGAGGCTTTAGGAGAGGATTTCTTAAATTCTCTTACAGAAGTACAATAATAAATTCAATCGGCACAACTTTTAAATAAGGTTGTGCCGTTTTTATTTCTTCTTTTCTTCACCTTTCAATGTTTCTAACACAAAACCTATATAGAACATACACAAGTATAACAAATACCACAATTCCTATTATATTCGGAATATTTCCTGCTGCAATATAAGGAAATTTTTTCGGTATAAATGTTGTAATTATATCTCCCAGAGTGTTTCCATTCTTCGAAGGGATTATTTCAAAAACAGCGAGAAGTATTCCAATAATACCTTCCCCTGCAATCAGCCCTGAACTAAAAAGTATCCCATTTTCAACTGCCTCATCTTTATTATTTATGCTCTTTTTATTTGTTACTAACCATCTTATTGCGCCCCCCATTATCATAGGTACACTCAAATGAACCGGAAGATAAAGACCTATTGCAAAAGGAAGTACAGGTATTCCTAAAATCTCTATAACAATTGCTATAAAAGCACCAATACCAACGAGTGACCATGGCAGATTTCCTCCCATAACACCTTCAACAATAAGCTTCATCAACGTTGCCTGAGGTGCAGGAAGCTCATCCGAACCATATCCCCAAGCCATATCCAACAAATATAAAATACCACCAATTGCAATTGATGCTGCTAAAACACCAATAATTTCACCAAGCTGTTGTTTTCTCGGTGTTGCACCTAATATATAACCCGTTTTTAAATCCTGGGACGTATCTCCCGCCATCGATGTTATAACGCAGATTACACCACCTATTGCAATCGCGGCTTTCATACCATTTTGTCCTATATTACCACCACTTTTTAATGCAATCGACGCTATAAGAAGTGTTGCAATTGTCATTCCCGATACAGGATTATTGCTGCTACCTACAAGGCCAACCATTCTCGATGAAACTGTAGAGAAAAAAAATCCAAATACAATAATCAAAAATACACCAAATAAATTAACCGGAATAATAGGTAATATCCACATGACAACAGCTATCATAGCAATTCCACCTACTATAATTCGTATATCAATATCTCTGTTAGTTCGTTCTTCACTTATTATTTTGTCCTTAAAACCTTTTATTGCATCTACAAAAGTCCTTAATATAAGAGGAAGTGTTTTTATAAGACTTATAATTCCACCACATGCTACAGCACCCGCGCCTATATATTTTATATAATTCGACCATATACCGAACGAGCCCTCAGATGCATATAATTCTGCAACGCTAATCTCAGCAGGAAACAATGTTATATTTTCACCAAACAGCACTATAAGAGGAATTAATACTAACCATCCCAATATTCCACCGGCAAATAAATACGCTGATATCTTTGCCCCGCATATATAGCCAACCCCTAAAAGAGCAGGAAGTATATCCGCTCCAAAGCCGGCCCCCCTAAATCTTATTATTTCATAATGAATACGACTCGGAAATACTCTTAAACCGTCTGAAATAAATTTGAATAATGCTGCTATGCCAAGTCCCGCAAATACTGTCGAGGCTTTTTGCCCACCCTGTTCTCCTGCGATAAGTACCTCCGCACATGCTTGTCCTTCGGGATATGGCAGTATTCCGTGCTCTTTAACAATAAGTGCCTTTCTTAGCGGAACCATAAAAAAAATACCGAGCATTCCGCCAATAAAAGATATAATTGCAATTTCAAAGAATTTAGGACCTTCAATTACCCACTCCTTAGCCCAAAGAAATAGCACAGGAAGTGTAAAAATAGAACCGGCAGCAACAGATTCTCCTGCAGAACCTATTGTCTGCACCATATTATTTTCCAAGATAGAATCTTTTTTCAACACCTTTCTTATTACACCCATAGATACAACTGCTGCAGGAATTGATGCCGATACTGTCATACCAACTCTAAGTCCCAAATATGCATTTGCACCTCCAAAAATTACAGCCAGGAAAACCCCAAGCCATATTGATGTGGATGTCAACTCAGGCAGATTTTTATCTGCAGAAACATATGGTTTAAATTTATTTTCTTCCATCTATAAAGACCTTTCTATTTATTAAATTAGAAATCATATTTACATACTCTTCATTTATTATGTATCTTTTTATCTGTTTTATAACAAAAAAAGTGAAGTCAAAGGCAAACTTTATCAAAGTTTTACCTTAACTTCACTTTTAATAATTATAAATGTATATACAAGTTGTATTACATATTTGCTTTAATCTGCTTTACGATACCTTCAGCATCAAGCTCATATTTGTGAAGAAGTTCCTTAGCAGGACCTGACTCACCAAATACATCCTTAACACCAATTCTTGTAAGCTTAGTAGGACATTTCTCTGCAAGAACTTCTGCTACTGCACTACCAAGACCACCAATGATTGAGTGCTCTTCTACAGTAAAGATCTTACCTGTAGCCTTAGCTGCTGCTAAAACGATCTCCTCATCTAATGGCTTAATTGTATGAATATTAATAACCTGAGCATCGATTCCTTCTGCTGCAAGCATATCAGCAGCCTTAAGTGACTCTGATACACAAAGACCTGTTGCAATGATTGTTAAATCTTTACCTGGTCTAAGTTCAACACCCTTACCAATCTCAAACTTGTAAGTTGTCTCATCATTGATAACAGGTACTGCAAGACGTCCAAAACGAAGGTAGCATGGACCATCATGCTCAAATGCTGCCTTAACAGCTGCTTTAGCTTCAACATCATCACTAGGATTGATTACTACCATACCCGGTATAGTACGCATAAGTGCGATATCCTCGTTACACTGATGAGTTGCGCCGTCCTCACCTACAGATATACCTGCGTGAGTTGCTCCAATCTTAACATTTAAGTGTGGATATCCGATTGAGTTACGAACCTGCTCAAAAGCACGTCCTGCAGCAAACATAGCAAATGTACTGATAAATGGTACATATCCTGTTGTTGCCATACCGGCTGCAATACCAGCCATGTTTGACTCTGCAATACCACAATCTATATGTCTCTCAGGGAATTCTTTCTTGAATACTCCTGTCTTAGTTGCTGCAGCTAAGTCTGCATCGAGAACTACAAGCTTCTCAGTCTCTTTTCCAAGTTCAACTAACGCATTACCGTAGCTGTCTCTTGTTGCGATCATATCTCCTAACATAATGCGTCACCCGCCTTTCCAAGTTCTTCCATAGCTAATTTGAATTCTTCATCGTTTGGAGCTTTTCCATGCCATCCAGCCTGGTTCTCCATGAATGATACGCCCTTACCCTTCAAAGTCTTTGCTACTATAGCAGTTGGCATACCCTTTGTATTCTTAGCTTCTGTGAAAGCCTTATCAAGCTCATCAAAATCATTACCATTTACATTGATTACATGGAAACCGAATGCAGCAAACTTCTCATCGATAGGATATGGTGAACATACATCACCGATAGCACCATCAATCTGAAGGTTATTGTTATCAACTATTACTACAAGATTGTCTAACTTGCGATGACCTGCAAACATAGCAGCCTCCCAAATCTGACCTTCCTGAATCTCACCATCACCACATAAACAGTATGTACGGTAATCCTTACCTGTCATCTTAGCTGAAAGAGCCATACCTACTGCAGCAGAAAGTCCCTGTCCTAAAGAACCTGATGACATATCAACACCAGGAATGTGCTTCATATCAGGATGTCCCTGAAGATATGAGCCTGTGTGACGTAATGTAAGTAAATCCTCTACAGGAAAATATCCACGATGTGCAAGTACTGAATAAAGACCAGGTGCAGTATGACCTTTTGATAATACAAAACGATCTCTATTCTCATCCTTAGGGTTAGAAGGATCAATGTTCATTCCTTCGAAATATAAGTAAGTAAAGATATCTGCAGCTGAAAGTGATCCGCCCGGATGTCCGGCTTTTGCACTGTGTACAGCAGAAACAATACCTTTACGAACTTCTACAGCTTTTTTCTGAAGTTCTAATTTGTTCATGTTGTTATTTTAATCTTAGTAAGATTATTTCTCCTTTCTTAAAAATCATCTATATTATACACCAACTTTTTATAAATTCATATACCCTATTTTGCTAACTTTTTAACGACTTTTTGATTTAGCATGTCTATATTGCACTATATACATCAAAAAAATACCATACCATATTATGGCAGTAAATAATTTCATGCCGGTTACTGCCCCGCTCTTAACCAATTCCTCACCAATAATTATAATCGGATATGAAAGCCATATTAATAAAATAGTAAATGTAACTATATGCCTTAACCTTTTCCATTTGTCATTATATAACCACGAAACCATAAACAATGGCATTTCAGTAGCAAACATAAATGTCATATTTGTCACATCATCTAACAGTTCTTCCAATTTTGGATATTTTGTTCCTGTTTTTTCTTCTTCCTTGACATAGTCTAAATAATAATCGACATCTATTTCAGAAACATTATCTTCATCTAACAACATTTCACACAGTTCGATAGAACTTTGTATCGTATCCTTCTGTTCTTTTAAGGCATTAATCTGATTATTTATTGCATCTTCTAATTTACTTTCATCCACGTTATCAATAATATCCTGTATCGTTTCAATTGATAAATCCATTTTTCTGTATAAAATAATCTTTTTTAATTTATATAAATCTTCTTCTGTATATGTACGATATTTACTTTCAACCTGTCTATCCGGCGCAATTAAACCTTTCTTTTCATAGAAGCGAATATTACTGATACTTAATCCCGTTATATCTGCCACTTCACCAATTCTCATAATGTTCTCCTTTGCAGCATATTTTACATTCCTGCCAGCCTTTTTGCATCCTCAATTATTTTATCATGAAAGTCAAAACAAGTCAGCAACGCAATTGCATTTGTTCTTTCTACAACACCACTTCTTATAATATAATCAAACGTAATATCATTATTTTTCATATAACTGTCAAAATAATAGCTGCTATAATTATTTTTAACATTTTCCACAAGTTCTGTGTCATGAGTCGCAACTATCACCAAACAATTTTTATTCGTTAAATATCTAAGAACCGCCTCCGATGAAGCAAGTCTTTCTTTTGTATTTGTCCCTTTAAATATTTCATCTATCAATAATAAATATTTTACTTTTCCCTCTATAGAATCCAGCATACGTTTTAAATGCTTTATCTCTCTTACATAATAGCTTTCGCCGGACATAACATCATCTCTTACAGACATTGATGTCATTACTGATATACAAGGAAGCATAAAATGTGATGCCGTACATGTGTGAATGGTTTGTGCCAAAATGACATTTATTGCAATTGCTTTCATAAATGTGGACTTTCCTGCTGCATTGGCACCCGTAATAATAACGTTTTTATCTAATATAAAGTTATTTCCGACAGCATTTTCGATAATCGGATGTGTTATATTTTCTACGATTATACCGCCATTATCATTAAAATCAGGTATGCATATCCGGCCTTTACTTTCGCGAAATGATGCAACAGAAATACCCATATCAACTTTGCCTACAAACTCAAATAAGCACCATAGATACTCTTTTTTATTTTTAAGATATCTGACAATATAATTAAATGTCACTATATCATAAAGAGTAATGCCTATAATATACTCAGACAAAAAAGACAACTCATCCCCCTGCATCATTGAA
>SVED01000004.1 GCA_015057515.1 Lachnospiraceae bacterium | reverse complement strand
GCGGCCTCAGGAATGAGCGCTCAGCAGACAAATGTTGATACAATAGCAAACAATTTAGCAAACGTTAACACCACAGGTTATAAGACTCAGGAGGCTAGCTTTAAGGCACTCCTTTATCAAAATCTTCAGTCTACTTCAACAAACAATGCAGGTGAGCTTAAGCCTGTAGCAGCAGAGGTAGGTCTTGGTAGCCGTGTGTCTGCTATTACAGCGCAGTTTACACAGGGAAATCTTCAAGCTTCTGACAATGCTTTTAGTATAGCACTTGAAGGTGACGGTTTCTTTACAATTAGAAATGCAAGTGGTGATATTCAGTATACAAGAGACGGTACATTTAATGTTTCACCGGTAGCTGGAGGAAATCTTCTATGTACAGCAGATGGTTATCCGGTATTAGATCAAAATGGTAACGAGATAATTCTTCCAGACACATTTGTTGCTACAGATGTATCTATAGGATATAACGGAGTTATAGGATTTCCGGGAGAGGATGGCAATGTAGTTCCTCTCACTAACAATGGTTACGAGGTTAAGTTTGGATTGGTTCAGTTTAACAATCCAGCGGGACTTACCAAGGCGGGAAACAACAATTATGAGGCAACAGTAGCTTCAGGCGATCCTGTGCCAGAGGATGGAAACCCTAACCTTACTGCAACAAAGGTGCTTCAGTTCTATACTGAAGGATCAAATGTAGACGTTGCAGATGAGATGGTCAATCTAATCGTAGCTCAGCGAGCTTATGAAATGAACTCAAAAGCCATCCAAGCAACCGACGAAATGATGCAACAGGCTAATAATTTGCGATAGTTGAGCCATGCGTGAATAGTGATAAATAGACCTGTGAGCTTGCTCACAAAGGGCTATTTATCACTATTCACATATGGCGAAGCCACGGACCGACGCGAAGCGAAGCGGAGAGGAGGTACGTAGTGGCTCAACTATCGAAATAAGATATGCAAAATAGTCGAAGCCACGGACCGACGCGAAGCGAAGGTACGATATGCTCAACCATTCCACAATACAAACGAGGTGATAATATGCCAATATCCATGAATGGAGTTTCAGGAACCGATTATTCATCAATCATTAACCAGACCAGCACTTCAGGCCTAGAGAACACCTTAAACAGTGCAAATAAAGGTCAGGTAACTGATGAAAAAATGATGGAGGCCTGCAAGGAATTCGAACAGTACATGATAGAACAGATATACAAAGGTATGCAAAAAACCATTATAAAAGCTGACGAGGAAGAAAATCAGTATACTGAATATTTTGGTGATATGCAGGTACAGGAGTATGCCAAGGCAGCAGTGAATCAGGGTGGATTTGGTCTTGCCCAGCAGATGTATGATGCTATGATAAGAAATCAAGGACCTACTTCCATTACACAGATTCAAACTGAACAGTAAGGAAAGGTCTCATAAGCTATGACAAGAGAAGGCTACGTTGAGAGTATAATATTTAAAAACGAAGAAAATGGTTACGCCGTATTTACCGTATCCAACGACGATGGAGAAGAAATATTTGTGGGGACCCTCTTTGGAATAGGAGAGGGTCTTTATATTGTTGCGGAAGGGGAGTACGTACACCATCCAACTTACGATATTCAATTCAATTTCACATCCTGTGAGATTACTATGCCCAAAGATACCCTGGGGATTGAAAGGTATCTTTCTTCAGGCATTATCAAAGGTATTGGTCAGGTATTGGCCAAAAAGATAGTTAAGAAATTCAAGCTTGATACCCTGAGAATAATTGAAGATGAACCTGAACGTCTGGCGGAGATAAGTGGAATCTCTGAGCGAAAGGCCAGAGCTATTGCTGTGTCTTATGCAGAAAAAAGAGAATTTCAGGAGGTAATTATATTTTTAAGTGAGTATGGTATATCCATAAATCTCGCTATGAAAATATATAACGAATATGGTGATAGCCTATATGAGATTATCAAGGGTAATCCATATAAAATTGCTGAGGATATACCTGGTGTAGGATTTAAAATGGCAGATGACATTGCCAGAAAAATGGGCATAGATGAAAATTCGGTATATAGACTTCGCTCTGCCTTGATTTATGTTCTCAATATGGCAGTTTCTGAGGGGCATATGTATCTTCCTAAGGATATGCTTATAAGAAAGGCTGTGGAGCTTACAAGAGGTTCTTTGGATTACAATGAAATGTCTTATGGCTATGCAGAATATGCGGATGTCACCAGTGCCCAAACTGCCTACGATACGGCGTATGAGCTCATTGAAGACCAGTTAAATGAGCTTGCTATAGAGAGCAAGGTAATTATAAAAGAAATAGATCATATACCTGTGGTTTATGCCAACGTTCATTACTATGTGGAGTTAAATACAGCAAGAATGTTGTTGGACCTCCAACTCAAATATGATATTTCTGAGGATGAATTAGAAAATAGCCTTTTGGATATAGAACAAAAAAATGGTTTAGATTTGGACGAGGAACAGCGAAAGGCAGTTAAATCAGCTATTACTGCTGGAGTAGCAGTAGTTACAGGTGGTCCAGGTACGGGAAAGACAACCATTATAGATACTATTATCAAATATTTTACCGGAAAGGGTATGGAAATAAGTCTTTGTGCGCCTACAGGCCGTGCGGCGAAACGTATGACAGAGCAGACAGGCTGGCCGGCCCAGACCATACATAGACTACTAGAATTTAATGGTGCGCTTGTAGAGGATTCCACGAAGAGTCTAAAATTTGGCCGTAATGCAACAAACCCTTTGGAATGTGATGCGATTATTGTAGATGAGATGTCTATGGTGGACAGTTTCATTTTCTATTCCCTTTTACAGGCTATAAGCTACGGAACCAGACTTATCCTTGTGGGAGATGTAAATCAGCTTCCTTCCGTAGGAGCAGGAAATATATTAAAAGATATAATAAATTCAGATTGTTTTCCCGTTGCTACTTTGAAAAAAATATACAGGCAGGAAGAGGGCAGCGATATAGTTTTCAACGCCCACAAAATAAACAGAGGAGAACACCTTGAGATAAACAACAAGAGCAGGGATTTCTTTTTTATACCTAGAAATGGCGCAAACAATATAATAGAAGAAGTTAAAGTACTTATATCGGATAATTTGCCTAAGTATTTAAACATTAATTCCATGGATATTCAGGTTCTGACCCCTATGCGTAAGTATGAGGTGGGAGTGGAAAATTTGAATCGACGTCTTCAGGAGCTTCTAAATCCACCTGGAAAGTCAAAGCTGGAAAAAAAGAAAAACGATGTATCTTTCCGCTGTGGTGACAAGGTTATGCAGATTAGAAATAACTACAAAAAAGAGTGGAAGGTATATGCAGTGGATAAGGATGGCAATCCAAGATATGGATATGTGTTAGATGAAGGTATAGGCGTATTTAACGGAGATGTGGGCGCTATAACACATATCAGCGACTATGATGAGGAAGTAACCATATTATTTGATGATGGCAGAGAGGCAGTTTATGGATACAATGAGTTAGATGAGTTAGAGCATGCTTTTGCCATGACTATTCACAAATCCCAGGGCAGTGAATATCCAGCCGTTATTATACCTTTACTTACCGGAACAAGAAAGCTGCTCAACAGGAATTTATTATACACTGCCATAACAAGAGCAAAACGAATGGTTGTTATTGTTGGTAACTTAAATATGGTAAATCAGATGATTGATAATACAGAAGAGCAAAAGAGGTACACCTCTCTTGCCCTAAGATTACAGGAGATGATGGATAACGAATAAACTAATAAAAAAGGGTTTGGATATTATATATCCTCCAGCTTGTATGTTCTGTGGGGAACTGCTCTCTCGCAAGGAAAGTTATTGCTGTAGCGAGTGTATTCCAAAGATAACCTACTTGTCAGAGCCATTTTGCCTAAAATGTGGCAAGGAGATTGATTCGGAGGAGGATGAGTTTTGCCAGGATTGTAGCAATCATACCAGAAGCTTTGTGAAGGGATTTCCTGCCTTAGCTTATGTGGAGCCGGTGTCGGAGGCGGTGGGTGCCTTAAAATACAAGAACAAAAGGTCCTATGCCGAATATTTTGCCAGAGAGATAGTTAAAATTCATGGCAAGAGTATAGCAAACCTTGGGGTGGAGGCGCTTATTCCGGTACCTATTCACCCAAAAAAATTAAAAAAAAGAGGTTATAATCAAGCGAAAATCATAGCAGATAGGCTTGGAGAACTAATGAGAATTCCTGTAGATGACGAAATATTGTTCAGGGATAGAAACACTCTCCCCCAAAAAGAACTAGACAGTATAGAAAGGGAGAAAAATCTAAAAAACGCTTTTTATTCCGCCAAGGAGATAGTACAATATAAAAGAGTTTTACTGGTGGATGATATATATACAACTGGCGCAACTATTGAAGCATGCACAAAGATTTTACAACAAATAGGAGTGTCTGGCGTGTATTACACAAGTATATGCATAGGAAAGGGGAACTAATATGGAACTTAAGAATTGTAGAAACTGTAAGAGATTATTTAATTACATCACAGGTGACCCGCTGTGTGGCGGTTGCAAAAATAAGTTAGAGGAAACCTTCAACGTGGTTAAGCAGTATGTTAGAGATAATCCGGGAAGTAATGTAGATGAGGTGGCAGAAGCCTGTGAAACTACCCCAAGACAGATTAGAAGATGGGTTCGTGAGGAACGACTTACATTTACAGATGACTCTCTTGTTGGCCTGGAATGCGAGAGATGTGGACGTATGATTCACAGTGGAAGATTCTGTAATGAATGTGCAGGAGGTTTGGAAAAAGCCTTTAATCAGGCCTATACTTATAAGGTTGAGAAGAACCCAAAGGGCAGTGCTGCTGGAAAAATGAGATTCCTGGAATAATTTATTTTAAAAAAGGGGTTATGATATTTCCAATCTATCCGATAAAATAAGTGTAAAATATTTTTCAAGGAGGGATTATTATGCGAATTGGTACTTATAATATGATTAGCCAGCTCTATGGAACCAACAGCTCTAAGAAGTCTAACACAGCTACTAGTACCAGCTATGCAAGCTTCAGGGATGAAGTTTCATTTTCAAGCGTAGGCAAAGATATGCAGACTGCTAAAAGTGCACTTGCAACTACACCTGACGTTAGAGAGTCTTTAGTCAATGACATTAAGACCAGAATGGCAAATGGTACTTACGAAGTTAGCAACGAAGATTTTGCAACAAAGCTTATGAGCGCGTATGCATCAAGATAGTATTAAAGAAAAGGAGTTTTTGATATGGCAAGCTTAATTGAGAATTTAATAACAGGACTTAATGAAGAATACGCTGTATACGAACAACTCCTTCAGGTGTCCATGGAAAAGACATCTGCTATCGTATCTAACGACCTGGACAGACTTAGAGATACTACTGACAAGGAGCAACTCTTAGTGGATACAGTTACAGGTCTTGAAAGTAATAGGAGACAAACTATGGCCAACATTGCTTCAGTTCTCAATAAGAGTAACGCAGAGCTTAAGATAGTTGACATAGTTGAGTTTCTCGAGGGACAGCCAGAGTTCCACACCCCACTTTTGGAAATTAATGAAAAGTTAGGAAAACTGGCAAAGAAACTAAAATCGGTTAACAGTCACAATCAGAATTTGATTCAAGAGTCACTTTCTATGATTGAGTATAATATTAACCTTATGCAGAATTTAAACCGTGCTCCAGAGACTGCGGAGTACAGCAGAGACATGTTTAAGAAGAGATAAGAGGTGAGCGTATGGGTGGAACCATGGGAAGGTTGTCAGTAGGTGTAACAGGTCTTCAGACTAATCAATATGCCCTTAACACAACCGCACACAACTTAATGAATACCCAAACTGATGGCTACAGCAGACAGCAGGTTATGCTCACAGACAGAAGCTACAATCTTCTCTGTAGAGATGGCATTGTTACCAACAAGTCCGGTCTCGGTGTTGTAACAGCAGAGATTAAGCAGGTAAGAGATAATTTTGCTGACAAAGCATACAGAACTGAGAATGGTCGTATGAACTATTACAAGGCTCAGTATGAGACAGTAGCGGAGATTGAGAATTATTTTGGTGAGCTTGAGGGTATGGACTTCAATACCTGCATGAATGACCTTTGGTTGGCATTGCAGGAGATGCAGAAGGAGTCTAACAGTATAGTAACCCGAAGCTCTTTTATTTCCACTGCCCAAACATTTTTGGACAGAGTTCAGGGGGTAAGATCCAGTCTTATTAGTTATCAGAGAAACCTCAACCTAGAGATTGAACAGCAGGTTTCCCGTATAAATGAACTGGCAACCACCATTTTAGAGTTGAATAAAGACATTCTTTCTGCCGAGGCATCAGGCATAGAGAATGCTAATGATTATAAAGACGCAAGAAATAAAGCCATTGATGAACTCAGTGGACTTGTAAATACAGAATACGTAAATAACAGCGACGGAACAGTGGAGGTATTCATAGAAGGTAGATGTCTTGTCACCAGAGGCAGAACCTATGAACTGGAAGCTGTTAGAGTTTGCGAAAATGAAAAATATATAAGAGATTATGCTTTTGTTGAGGATTCCACAGACTTTTATATGCCGGTATGGAAAGATGACCAGGATGCACTTTTTAATATCAACAAGATTCCATCAACTGAAGCTAGCACAGATGTAGGTTCCCTGAAGGGCCTTTTAATGTCAAGAGGATATTTTGTAAGTAACTATACTGACGTACCGGTTAAGCCAGACAAGCCTATAGCAGAGAATTATGAAACAGACGCAGATTATCAGGCGGCTATGACACAGTACGAGACAGATCTTAACCAGTATGTTACAGATTTAGCGTACTTTAATACATATGTTGAGCCATACACAGTTACAAATCTTATGGCACAGTTTGACGTATTAGTTAACGCTATGGTTACTGGAATGAACGACATTCTTTGTCCAAATAAAGAAGTTGAGCTTGCTGATGGAAGTACTATTACCATATTGGACGAGGAAGCGGCAGGTCTTGGTATGGGAGCGGGCAATGAATTTCCTGGTACAGAGCTATTTTCACGAGATACAATGCCAAGATATACAGAACAGACTGTTGTTTTTGCCGATGGAACTGTACATACAGTTCAGGTATACAACGAGGAGAATCCTGATGATTTCTCTACACTGTATTCTACAGGCAATGTAACAGTTAACCCAGCATTATTGAAGGATCCATCACTTCTCCCACTCACAAGAGAGACCGGTGAAGAGGCTCAGGAAGTTGTAGATGCCATGCTTGGATTGTGGAATGAAAAATTCGCCACTGTTAGCCCAAATTCCTTGGTAGAGTGTAATTTCATGGATTATTACGCTGGTATGATGGAGGATTTGGCGGATAGAGGTTATACATTTAATTCCTTAGCTGAGACTCAGGAGCAATCAGTAAACGACATAGAAAACCTTAGACAGGGCGTTGTAGGTGTTTCTTCAGACGAAGAGCTTTCTAACCTGATTAAGTTCCAGCACGCTTACAATGCATCTTCAAGATACATTTCAACAGTTTCAGAGATGATAGAACATCTCATTACTACTTTAGGAGCATAGGAGGTGAACCCATATGCCATCAACATTTTTAGGATTAAATACTGGTTTATCAGGCTTGAATTATTTTCAATCAGCTTTGAATACCACTTCACACAATATTTCAAATGCAAATATAGAGGGATTTTCTCGTCAGGAGATTATGGCTTCAGCATCAAATCCAGTTAGCTATAGCCAGCCATATGGTATGATGGGTACAGGTATTTCCGGTACAAGTATAGATAGACTTCGCAACGAATTCTATGACAACAAGTACTGGGCGGCAAACTCCAAGCATAGTAGATATGATATGCAAAATGACAAGCTGTCACAGCTTCAGACATACATGAATGAGATGTCGGGAGAGACAGGATATACAGAGTGGTTATCTCAAATGTCTCAGGCATTGCAGGATTTAGCTGATAATCCGGCAGACTACACTACAAGAATATCTTACACATTAACAGCAGACTCATTTACAGATGTTATGAATGAGATGGCTAACAATTTTCAGAACACTCAGAAATCTATCAATGATGAGGTAGAGCTTGCTGTCAGCGAGATTAATTCATTGGCGCAGCAGATATTTGAGCTTACACAGCAGATTATTAACGTGGAGCTTAAGGGTGCAAATGCTAACGACTTAAGAGATAAAAGAGGTGTATGTATAGACAAGCTTTCTGAGTACGTTGACGTGGATGTAGAAGAAAAAAGTATTATGTATGGTGTGGGCACAGATGCAGTTCCTTCAGCAGCAGAGAGTATGTCTATTAGAATAAATGGCAGAATTCTTGTAGATGAGATGGAAGTTAATCAGCTTATGGTTGTGCCTAGAGGCGAGAATGTCAACCAAAATGACGTTGAAGGTCTGGTTGATGTATATTGGCAGTGTGCAGATGGTACATCTGGCGAAAAGTTTGACGTTATGGACACAACAGGTAGGCTTTCAGGCCTGTTTGATATAAGAGATGGTAACAATGGGGAAGCGTTCCAGGGAACTATCAAAGCTACAACAGACAACCCACCGACAGTTACCATAGAAGCAGATTCATCTATTCACGTAAATCAACTTAATATTCCGGCACAGGGTGTTATAACTCTAAATGGAAGAGAGTATATGTATGACGGTTGGTCAGCGGAGTATGATGAGGACGGATATATCAACAACTTTACATTTGATAATATGACCATGTATAACGATAAGAACGTGGAAATCACAGCTATTTTCCCAGAAGGAATGGTTGGTCATACCGGACGAATTGGCGAAAATATAGTGACAAAGGGTATTCCGTATTATATGGCAAGACTTAATGAGATGGTTAGAACCTTCTCTGATTATATGAATGATCTTACAGCATCGGGAGTAGATGAAAATGGAGATCCTGGTCTGGATATGTTTACAGCATTAGACGTACAGGGTAATGATTACGTGTTAAAGGGTTCTATGGAAGGGGAAGGTACAATATCCTCCACAGATTCTACATATTACAGACTTACAGCCCTTAACTGGGAGCTCAATTCAGCTTGGAAAGCTGATCCGGCAAAGGTTGTTGTTTCCTACGAGGACGACATAGCTCAGGGTAATGTAGATGCAAGACCTATTGTTGACAAGATTATATATGGTATGACTGATCAGAGTATGTTTGAACAAGGTTCTGTTTCACAGTACTTACAGTCAATTACCACAACCCTTGCAGTAGATATTGCTAAGGCAGAAGCATTTACTGCGAATCAGGATGATATCAGATATACAATAGATAACCAGAGACAGTCAGTATCAGGTGTAGATCAAAACGAAGAAGCGTCTAACCTGACAAAGTTCCAGAACCTTTATAATCTGGCATCAAAGGTTATATCCGTTTTGAACGAGGTATATGATAAGCTTATAAATGAGACTGGAGTATAATACTAAAGTAAGGAGGTTGACAAGATGAGAATTACAAACCAGATGATTACAGGAAACTCTCTCCGCAATATGCAAAAAAGCATGAATGAAGTTAATAGACGTACACAGCAGATGACTTCTGGCAAGAAGATTAGCCAGGCATCAGAAGACCCTGTTATCGCCATAAGAGCTTTGAAGCTTAGAACAACTGTAAATCAGCTTCAACAGTATAAGGAGAAAAATATTCCAGATGCACAGTCATGGTTAGATATATCAACCACCTCTTTAGAGAACATCGTAAAGAGAATTGAGGATATCGAAACCTATTGTGTACAGGGTTCTACTGATTCCTTTAGCTCAGATGACAGAAGCTCCATTATTGATAGCTTGCAGCAGCTTCAGGACATGATGTTTGGCGAAGGTAACTCTACATATGCAGGAAGATACATTTTCTCAGGATTCAAGACTGACAGAGCTCTAACTTTTACTGAGACAGAGGATACTTCTATATATTCATATGATATTACACAGCATTTTTCAGCAACTGCACTTGACACAAAGAATGTAGTAGTTGATGGTGTTGATTACACAAATGTAGATGCATACATTGATGGTACAGCTACATATGAGCAGCCTAATCCTGAGATGGTATATAGACTCAATTTAGCGTACGAGGGTATTGATGACGTAAACAATGATGGAACCAATGTATTTTCTCTTTCAGCAACAGATGCAAATGGCAATGGCATGGATTTATCAGGCTTTGGTATTACAGTGCTTAGCACTGAGGACGCTGATGAATATTACAATGTAGGTCCTGATGACATTCATGTTATAGAAGAGACTGGTGAGATTATATTTGGCGAGAATGTTTACAATACCTTAAAAACCGCACAGGATATTCAGGTTGATTACGCGAAGAAGGAATTCGAACCTTCAGACCTTAGACCAGAACATTACTTTGATTGCACACAGTATGTGGTTCAGACTGATGGTTCAGTAAAGGATATTGAATACACCTTGACCGAAGGTGGCCAGAATATATATTATGAAGTTAACTTCAACCAGAGTCTTCAGGTAAATACCGAAGGAAATAAGATTATATCTCCAGATATGGCTAACGATATAAACGACCTTATCTATGCGCTTAAGGACTTACAGGCAGCAGAGGAGACTCAGGTTAAGCTTAAGAGTATGTTAGAGGATGTACAGTATTCTTCAGACGAGGCAGCAGTTAAACAGATTAATCAAATGCTTAAGGATATTGATGTAGAGATAGCAGTTAAAAAAGAGAATATGCAAAAGACATTCTCTAACAATATCACTAATTTCCAAACATATATGGATCAAACCTCAGCTATGATGTCGGATGTAGGAAGTCGTATGTCAAAGCTTGAGATGATTAGCACAAGAGTTGATGAGCAGTATGCATCTTTCAAAGAACTTAAGTCTCAGAACGAAGACATTGAAACAGATGCAACCATCATAGATTTCAACGAAGCAGAGCTGGTGTACGAATCAGCCCTTGCTGCAACAGGTAACATATTAACCAAAACATTGCTGGACTATATTTAATATGACCAGAGCAAATAAAAGTTAGGAGGGTGTTTTAATGGTAGCAGAAACAAAATTTTTTGGAACAATTGACATCGAAGACGAGAAGATAATTCATTTCCCTATGGGTATTATTGGATTTGAGAATCTCAAGAATTTTGCTCTTATCTATGATTCAGACAGAGAAGAGAGATCAAAGATAAGCTGGTTACAGTCAATGGATGAGCCACTTATGGTTCTTCCGGTTATTAACCCTATTGATATTATGGATGAGTATGCACCAGTAATAGAGGACGAGCTTACAAAGATTATCGGCGATCCAGCTGACGCGGATATCCTTATATTTGTTGCTATGTCTATACCATCTGATATAACAAAGATGACTGCAAACCTAAAGGCACCTTTCATCATCAATACTGTAGATAGAAAGGCTATGCAGGTTATAGTAGAGAATCAGGATTATGAGATAAAGTACAACGTGTATGATGCAATCGAGAAGTTAAAGACGAAGGAGGGTGTGTAATATGTTAGCACTATCAAGAAAACAGGGCGAATCCATTATGATAGGTAGCGATATAGAAATCACTGTCCTTGAAGTAAAGGGTGAGCAGATTAAGATTGGTATCTCAGCACCTAAGAGTGTTCCAGTATACCGTAAAGAGATATATGCTCAGATTCAGGAAGCTAACAGAGAAACTGTTAACACATTGGATATAGAAAGTCTCAAGAAATTATTCTAATTTTTTATTCTATATGGTATAATAAAATCTACATTTGGAGTTTTTTTACTCCAAGTGTAAATTTTTATTTATAATTTGACGATATTATAGATAGCAGTAAGTAGTTATGCCCTAACTAGGCTTATTTTTAGGGCGAATCAATCTCTCAAAGGATGAGAATTAAGCACATGGAGGTGTATTAAAATGGCAATCGACAGAATAGGTGGCGTAGGAACAATGAATATCAAACCAGCTACTAGAGTTGAGGCGCCGGAAGCTGCAGTGGCAACAACACAGGTAAAAGTAGACAGAGTAGCTCCAGTGACCACTCAGGGTAGAAGTGGATATTCTCAGTCAGGGGATTCTAATGCTGACAGAGCAGGAGTTCAGTCAGATAAGGAAATATCACCTGAGAAGGTTAAGTCAGCAGTAGATGACATTAACAAGCAGATTAAGAGTAACCTTAGAAAGACACAGTGTAGCTTCAAGTATCATGAGGACACTAATCGTATCTCTATCACTGTGACAGACAGCGACACAGATGAAGTTATCCGTGAGATTCCACCAGAGAAAGCATTAGATATGCTTGCAAAGGCATGGGAACTTGCAGGACTTATGGTTGACGAGAAGAGATAGTTTACGTATTTCACAGGCAGGGAAGCTAGTGAGTTAGTTAACAAGGAAGTACCGCTGAGGCGGTCAGTTAGGAAGGAGAATTACTATGGCTGGAATCAGAATGACCGGACTTGCATCCGGTATGGATACAGAAAGCATGGTTGCAGAATTAGTTAAGGCTAGTTCTGTAAAGGTTGATGAAGTTCGCAAGGAGAAGCAACGCTTAGAGTGGAAGCAGGAAGCATGGCAAGATCTCAATACTAAGATTTATGATTTCTTTAAGAATGAGCTGTCAGCTCTTAAGACTAACAGCACATATAGAGGTAAATCAGCTAAGGTTAGTGATGAGTCTAAGGCAAGTGTTACAGCTAAGGCTAATGCTGCAAATGGAACACATACATTTACAGTTAAGCAGCTTGCATCATCAGCATATCTTACAGGTGCCAACATAAAGGCAGCAGGTAAGACTTTTACAAATGGAGACACTGAATTTACCAGTGCTGACATTAAGGGTTCAACCAAGCTTGCAGATTTAGGTATTGCAGTAGGTACATCATTTTCTGTTAACGGCAAAGAGTTTGTTGTAGATGATGATACTACTATGGATAGCTTTGCAGCAGGTTTATCAAAGCTTGGTGTATCAGCCAGCTTCGACGCAAAGCAGGGCAGATTTTATGTGAACTCTATTGGTTCAGGAGCTGCGAATGACTTCACTATTACCTCTACTAATGCAGAGGCACTTGAGATACTTGGTCTTGGTTCAGAAGCAACTAAGATTGATGCCAAGGATGCTATTATGGAGTACAATGGTGTGGAGTACACTAACAGTAACAATACTTTCGATATCAATGGTTTAACTATAACTGCAAAGGCAGTTTCAGATTCACCTATGACTATTGAAATTTCTACAGATACTCAGGGAACATACGATAAGATTAAGAATTTCGTTAAAAAATACAATGAGCTTATTGATGAAATGAACAAGCTCTATGATGAAAAAACAACAGATTATGATCCTCTTACTGAGGAGGAGAAGGCTCATCTTTCCGATACACAGCTTGAGAAGTGGGAGGAGAAGGCTAAGCAGGGACTTCTTAGAAGAGACTCAACTATCGGTAGTTTACTCTCATCAATGAGAAGTATTCTTAATCAGTCGATTACTGTTACTAATGATGATGGTACTACATCTAAGTATTCATTGGCATCATTGGGAATAGTAACAGGTGATTATTCTGAAAAGGGTAAGTTACATATACTTGGTGATGAGGATGATCCTCTTTATTCATCAGAGCCTAACAAACTTAAGCAGATGTTAGAGGAAAAGCCAGACATATTTGATGATGTACTTGCTGGTACAACAGAGAAGAAGGGTATTGGTTTCCAGTTATATAGCAAGCTTTCAGATGCTATGTCTCTTAAGGTTGGAAGAAGTAGTGCATTTACAGTATATGACAACTTGTCTATGGATGATGATATCGATGATTACGATGACGAGATAGAAAAGTGGGAAGAGAAACTTCAGAAGATTGAAGATAAGTACTATGACCAGTTTGCAGCTATGGAAGCAGCAATGGCTAAGCTTCAGTCCCAGCAATCATATCTTGCATCACTTATGGGAATGTAATATAACACAATAGGATTTAGGGAGGCTACGGCATATGGCATACAAGGCAGCAAAGGCATATGGCAGTAACAAAATACAGACAGCAACTCAGGCAGAACTCACACTTATGTTGTATGAGGGTGCAGTAAAATTTGCAAATATAGCTCAGGTTGCACTGGAAAAACGTGATTATGAAACTGTCAACATCAATATCCAAAAATGTCGTAACATTATAGTAGAGCTTATATCTACATTAGATCACAAATATCCTGTAGCAAAGGATTTTGAGACTCTGTATAATTACATATTTGCATTGCTTATTGAAGCGAATATGAAAAAAGACGCAGAGATGTTGGATAGGGCTTTAGAAGAGCTTAGAAGCATAAGAGATATATGGAAGCAGATTATGTCTCAGACCAAGGGACCACAGCTTGTATTAGATACTAAGTAACTATAAGTGAGGTATTGTATGAATCAGACAGCAACCTATGTTAATATTATGCAGGAGTCTTTGGTGAGAAAGAAAAACTATCTCACAGAGATTTGGGAGCTCACAAAAAAACAGGAAGAGCTGGCCAAGGCCAAGAAGTTTGATGAGGATGCTTTTGGCGAAATTATAGATAGAAAAGAAATCCTTATCAATAACGTAAATGAGATTGACAAAGGCTTTACTTCTTTGTATGATAGAGTTAGAACAGAGATTTTAAGCAACCAGGAGTTTTATGGACCGCAGCTTAAGGATATGCAATCACATATTAAGGAATGTGTTGATTTAGGTATGCAGATTGAGGTTTTAGAGGAGCGTAACAGAGCAACCTTAGAACAAGCTTTTTCTATAGGATTCAAAGGTGTTAGGCAGGCTAAACAGTCCAAGAAGGTTGCTAATAAGTATTACAAGTCTATGTCAAACGGCGTGGTAAATGACTCTATTTTATACGATAGAAAAAAATAATTAAAAAAATTAAATTTTTTTCAAAAAAAGGGTTAAGTATTGGAATATTATTCCGATATATAGAGTGTAAGGAACAAAACAAGGTTCCACAGTAACCAGGTTATAACTCTTCGGAGTATAACATACAAACTATTAACGGTGGCAGTGCCACTAGTACATGTCGCAAGGACGCGACATTATATTCAAGGAGGAATTATTATGGTAGTACAGCACAACATGCAGGCAATCAACACTAACAGAATGTTAGGACAGAACGTTAAGGCAGTAGCAAAGTCAACTGAGAAGTTATCATCAGGTTATGCAGTAAACAGAGCAGCTGATGATGCAGCAGGACTTTCAATTTCTGAGAAGATGAGAAACCAGATCAGAGGTATTAACCAGTCAGTTAAGAACTCAGAGGATGGCGTATCACTTATCCAGACAGCAGAAGGTAACATGAATGAGATTCACAGCATTCTTCAGAGAATGGGTGAGCTTGCTACTAAGGCAGCTAACGACGTTAATGCAACTGAAGATCGTAACGCAATCAAGGCTGAGATGACAGAGCTCATCGCTGAGATCGATTCTATTTCTTCAAAGGCAGCATTCAACGGAACTAAGCTTCTTAACGGTGATTACACTGGTAAGTATCTCCAGGTAGGTGCTAACTATGGTGAGAACATGAAGATTTCTATTCAGGCTATGAATGCAACTGAGCTTGGCGTTAAGGATATCACTGTTGATTCACACGCTAACGCTTCAAATGCAATGTCTCTCATCAGCAAGGCAATCATCAAGGTTTCTGACGCTAGATCACTTCTTGGTGCTAAGCAGAACAGACTTGATTACACAATCAACAACCTTGAGAACTACGCTGAGAACTTAACATCAGCTGAGTCAACAATCAGAGATACTGATATGGCATCAGAGATGACTAACTATACTAAGACTAGCATTCTTCAGCAGGCTGCACAGTCAATGCTTGCTCAGGCAAATCAGTCTACTCAGGGTGTACTTTCATTACTTCAGTAATTTAATTATTGACGAAATAGGCTGGCTCCTTCGTGGGTCAGCCATATTTCGTTTTATGGGGGTATTCTCATAATACATTTTATACATATAAACTTAAAATGGTATGTCAACATATATATACAATAATTTCTTCGCAACTCTACGGTTTCTAAGTAATCCTACGGCTCGGGCTTTCGATTTTTGATTACGTGCCGCTCCAGGAACTCGTCTGCCCTTTTAGTTCTTGTAGGTATAATTAGTTAACCAGCTAGCTTGTACCAAATATCAAGGTTTTATAAATTGCGATGAAGGCGCCGCGGAAACCGTGTTTGAGGTTCCATCTCATAAGATTCACAAAAAAGAGAACGAGGTCACGTTCTCTTTTTTGTGAATCTTATGAGATGGGCCGAGTTGGTGAGAGCGGCGCCTTCATCGCAATTTTAAAACCTTAGATATTTGCACAAGCGTAACGCTGGGAACTAATTATACCTACAAGAACTAAAGGGGCAGTCTCAGACATCCTTCCCGCGGCACGATTTATCGAAAGCCCTTCAGCCTAGGATTATTAAGAACCCTAGTTGTCTTCAGAAATTATTGTATATATATGTTGACATACCACATTTCAAAAATCGAGATAAAATGTATTATGAGAAATTTTTTAAAAAAAATTAAAAAAGGTGTTAAGTATTGGGAGTAAGTTCCGATATACATAGTGTAAGTAAGTTGTACAACATATTGTATATCGAATTTTGCTTTATACAATAGGAGAAAATATAAAATAAAAGGAATGTATTTCAAGGAGGAATTATTATGGTAGTACAGCACAATATGCAGGCAATTAATACAAACAGAATGTTAGGACAGAACGTAAAGGCAGTTTCTAAGTCAACTGAGAAGTTATCATCAGGTTATGCAGTAAACAGAGCAGCTGATGATGCAGCAGGACTTTCTATAAGTGAGAAGATGAGAAATCAGATCAGAGGTATCAACCAGTCAGTTAAGAATTCAGAGGATGGTGTATCTCTTATCCAGACAGCAGAAGGTAACATGAACGAGATTCACAGCATTCTTCAGAGAATGGGTGAGCTTGCTACTAAGGCAGCCAACGATGTTAACGCAACAGAAGATCGTAATGCTATTGCAGCAGAAATGACAGAGCTTATTGCAGAGGTTGATGCTATTTCTTCAAAGGCAGCATTTAACGGAACTAAGCTTCTTAACGGCGATTATACTGGCAAGTATCTTCAGGTTGGTGCAAACTACGGTGAGAATATGAAGATTTCTATTGCAAAGATGAATGCTACAGAGCTTGGTATTGTAGATATTACTGTAGATAGTCATGCAAATGCATCACAGGCTATATCACTTATATCTAAGGCGATCATCAAGGTTTCAGATGCTAGATCACTTCTTGGTGCTAAGCAGAACAGACTTGATTACACAATCAACAATCTTGAAAACTACTCAGAGAACTTAACATCAGCTGAGTCAACAATCAGAGATACAGATATGGCGACTGAGATGTCTAACTACACTAAGTCAAATATTCTTCAGCAGGCTGCACAGTCAATGCTTTCACAGGCTAACCAGTCTACTCAGGGAGTACTTTCACTTATTCAGTAATTTATATTATTGATACATACAGGCTGACTCTAATGTGAGTCAGCCTATTTTAAAATATACAAATTTCAGGCAATCCAGCAAAAGTAAGTATATTTATAATATTAGGGAGGTTAATATGGATATATCAACTACTAAAACCAAACTTCAGGAAGTAGCAGACATTTTGTATAAAGGAGATGTAAATCTTGGTATGGCAAAGATGGGTACTGTTTTACCAGAGATTGCACTTATTGCATCCCAGATTACAGACGAGGAGCTTCGGGGAAGACTTATAAATGATGCCCTTACACCAGCGCTTGCTGCTATGGAAAATAAGGATGGTACACTTTTGGCAGATATTATATCCTATGAGCTTATTGAGATATTAGACCAGGTAGGATAGTTATGTAGCCCTGCGCTGCCATAGATATATCAAACTACATAAAAGGAAAAAGGTATATGATTTACGAGAATAATCTTAAAGCATTATGCGACGTTCGTCCGGATTTATACGAGGCTGTCATCAAAGAAAAGGAATATGATGATGGTCTTGTTGTGATGGAGGAAGCTAAAAATGGTGAAAAAATAGTAAAATACTGCAAGGGTGATACAGTCGTGTATTTAAATTCTACCTACAATCCAGCAAGAGAGGCAGAGAAGTATATGTCTGATGTGGTTGGAATGCCAGATGAATCAGTGCTCACTATAATCGGTTTAGCAAATGGTGCCTTCCTCAAGGAATTTGTAAAGAAAAGGATCAAAAACGTACACTGTGTAGTATATGAGCCATCCATAGCTGTGTTTATGGAGGTTGTTAAATCTGTGGATATAACAGATATACTTGCTGACAAAAATGTATTTCTTGTGGTGGAAGGTATAGATGATTCACATTTTGGACTGATAATGTCTGATTATATTCAGATTTATAACCGAAACACAAATGTGCATATGATTTTGCCTAAATATAAAGAACTATTTCCAGAGTCTTGTAGAAAAATAGAGCATATTTTAAATGAACAATATGATAGAGTACGTGCAGAGGAAGTTACTGTTACAGAGTACGGTGTAAGATGTTGTAAAAATGGTCTATACAATACAAAGAGACTAGTCGGATGTCGTAGCGGTAGAGATTATGTAGGAATTTTTCCAGAAAATATGCCGGTTATTATTGTATCTGCGGGACCTTCTTTGACGAAGAATGTGGAACTTTTAAAAGAGGCAAAGGGTAAGGCCCTTATATTGGTAGTTGATACTGCCATACCTAAGGTTATATCAAGAGATATTATACCAGACATGATTATTTCTGTGGACTATCATAAATCAAAAAAGCATTTTAATGTGGGGGACCTTAGTGATATTCCATTTTTAGCAGATATGGATACCAATGCAAAAGTTTTGGCACATGTTAAACCAAAGAATTTAATATTTAATTCTTCAGATTCCTTACTTTGGGCAAGATTGTTTGAAGAAGCTGGCAGTGAAATATGTACCATTGAATCAGGCGGTTCTGTGTCTACAGCTGCCATTGGACATATGATTTCCTGGGGCTTTAGAAAAATAATTTTAGTAGGTCAGGACTTGGCCCTTACTGGAAATATGGTCCACGCAGATGAGGAGGAAGCAAAGGTTGAGGATCTTGATATGGGTCTTGCCTATGTGAAGGATTTAGAGGGAAATGATATTCTTACCAGAAAGGATTATCGTAACTATATAAGATGGATAGAGGAGATTGGGTATCAATTTCGGGATATTGAAATTATAGATGCCACAGAGGGTGGTGCCTATAAGGAACATACAACAATTATGACTCTTCGTCAGGCTATAGATACCTATTGTCAAGAGATATATGATATAAATACTCTTTTGAATAAGCCACCAGTACGTTTTGTGGGAGAGAATTATCATATTGTTACTGAAGGATTCAATCAGCTTAAAAACAATATGCGAAATCTTAGAAAATTGTTCCTTAACGCGGCAGCAGATGCAAGGATGGGTGCCCTTATGCTGGAACGAGGAGATTTTAATGTAAAGGAACTAAAGAGAATAAACGCCAATATGGCAAATGTGGAGAGCAAGCTTTTGGCTTCAGAAGAGCGTATATATATAACCAAGTATGTGGCGGATGCAGATATTGAGATGGCTGATGATATGTATATGGAGGATGAGGACGATATTAAGGAATCCATTCGCCTTTACAAGAAAAGTGAAAAATATTATCAGCGAATATCGGATGCCATACCGGAAATTATAAAGGAAATAGATTACTGCATAGAAACCATGCCAGACAATCCATTGTAAAAGTTGTTGTAAAAATTTGTTTGAGAAGTAGAAAAAGCCCAGGTACATTTTAGAGTGTAAAAAGGTATATAAAATGAAAGGGGATAATTCAATATAATTGAATTATATGCAACAATATGAATATATTAGCTATAATACCTGCTAGGTCCGGCTCTAAGTCGGTGCCTCACAAAAACATACGCGATATAGGGGGTAAGCCAATGATTGCTTACTCTATTTCCCATGCACTTTCTTCAAAGTACATTAACAGAGTAATAGTAAGTACAGACAGCGAGGAATATGCAGATATAGCAAGAAAATATGGGGCAGAGGTGCCTTTTATAAGGCCGGCAGAGTATGCCACTGATACAGCATTGGATATAGATGTTTTCAGACATGCCCTAACCTATTTAGAAGAGAAGGAAGGCTATCAGGCAGACATAGTGGTACAGTTGCGCCCAACCTATCCTATTAGACGGGTTGAGGACATAGACGCTATGATAGATATTTGCATGAAGGATGAAGCTATAGATTCTGTTCGAAGTATGAGCAAGGCCACAGAGGTGCCATATAAGATGTGGCTTTTAGATGAGGGATTAGCTTTTAAAGAGGATAAATGTGTAAGAATTAGACCACTTATAACTAATATTCCGGAGTGTTACAATATGCCTAGACAGGAGCTTCCAGTGGTGTATTATCAAAACGCTTGCATAGATGTTTTTAGACCAAGAGTTATATTTGATATGAATTCTATGTCTGGCAAACACATTGTTGGATACAAGATGGAAGAGAATTTTGACATAGATACAGAGGAAGAATTTTTAAGAGCTAAGGAGCAACTTACTAAGACATTATAAGTACAAACTTTTCCTCACAAAATCATAGAAAAACATTAACAATTTCATATAAAATGTCGATATAATCATATCGGGGAATTACTATTAAAAACGGATTTTTAATATCAGATATCACGGAGGATTATATTGATGATAAAGAAGATGACCAACGGAATAAAATACTGGGGACAGTTATTTTTGCTTCCAATTTATTGGTTGTCTTTTTTGTTTCCACGAAGCAAAAATATCTGGTTGTTTGGTTCAACCTTCGGAAGAAGATTCGCGGATAATCCAAGGTATGCATATCTGTATGTTAATCAGTTTAAAGATGATGTAGCCAAATTAAACAAGGGCAAAAATATCCGAGGCATATGGATAAGCCACAACAAGGAGGTTGTTCGGTTTTTGCAGGAAAAAGGTTATGAGGCTTATTATAACCATTCCTTTAAGGGTATGTGGTACTGCCTTAGAGGAAAGGTATACATATTTGACAATTACTCTAAGGACATAAGCTTTTGGCTTAGTGGTGGAACTAAGAAGATAAATTTGTGGCATGGAACTGCTACTAAAAAGATTAATCAGGATAATAAGTTTGATTACTATCGTAATCCTCGTAATGCTTGGGAGAGATTTAAAACCATGCCGAGACGTATCACAGATGAGAAACCTCATCATTATGTCTTAGCAACATCTAAGCAAATGGCGCCAATACTTGCAGGGGCATTTGGAACATCTTTGGAGCATACCTTGGTGGTAGGTCATCCTAGAAATGATATACTTCTCAGGGGAGATATGACAGACATTTTAAATGAGGATGAGAAAAAAACAGTAACCCAGCTTGAGGAATTCAGGAAATCTGAAAAGAAAATCATCTTCTATACTCCTACCTTTAGAGAGAGTGAGACTAAGTTTTTTGATGTAATAGACCTAGAAAAGCTCAATGATTTTCTGGCAACCAGAGATTATATATGGTGCAACAAGCTACATATTAAGTCAAAACTTAAAAAAAGATTTGAGGATATTGATTTATCTAACATTTTTAACATAGATGCAGATGTAGACCCTGCGACCATACTTCCGTACTGTGATTTTATGGTGGCAGATTACTCATCCATATATCTGGATTATATGTTTCTTGACAGACCTGCAGTGGCATTTCCTTTTGACTATGAGGAATATGTTACAAGCAGTAGAGAGTGCTATTTTGACTATGAGGAATATATGCCTGAGAAAAAGGTATACACTCAGGAAGAGCTCGAACAAGCCATAGATAATATATTTTATGTAGACGATAAACTTGAAGCCAGACGAAAGAGAAGAAGTTTTCATTTTGATGAGGTGGATGGTGAGTCAAGTCACAGATTATGTGAAAGTATTATTAATATACTTGAGAAATAGTTAACAAGTTTGTACTGGTTTGTTTATATTGGTGGATATTTGTGTGACAGCAAAGTTCCAAAAACTGTTGATGAAATATGGTTAAAAAAGGAGAAGCTATGCAAAAGGATTCTTTAAAAAATAAATATGAGCTCAGATTGGATGAGATGATAAAAAATGCCGGTTTGTCCTACAGGGAACCAAGTGACTCTACTGAGATTCACAATATACTTATGGATATGTTCAAAACCAGATGTGATGGAAAAAGAGTTGCTCTTTGGGGAGCGGGTAGAAAAAATACCGACAACAGTCACGCTGCCATTATACTAAAGAAGTACACAACCTATATTCAGGGGATGTGTTGCCTTATTGATTCTTTAGAGGAACTGTGGGGGGATGAGTTTTTGGGATATCCTATTATTTCCCCTGCTCAGATTAAGGAGAATAATATTGATTTGGTCATTATAGCCTCCAAGGTTCAGGCGGATTCCATAGTAAAGGATTTAAGAAGCTATGTTCCGGATTGTGAGTATATAGACATATATGGTGAACTCAAAAATAGAGGTATGGAGATATACCACAAATTTTATGAAGAGAGCAACATATATACCTCTTTGTACAGGTTGAGAAAAGAGTATGAGGAATCTAACGCGGAGTTAAAGGGAGAAAAACTTAGAAAGCTTATAGGAGCTTATCTTTCCATTCAAGATTTTTATCACGGAAGATATTATGGAAATATTTATCAGGAAAAGGAATACAAGGATTGGGAGCTTGTGAAGGATTTCTTCTCGGAACTTACAGCTATGGAGGAAGAAATAAAGCTTATCAACAGTAAGAAGAAGGATGATATAGTTATTATTTTTATAGATTCCCTTCGCGCTATGGACGTATTTCACAAGGATGACACTGGGAATTACCAGGCAGATATGCTTAAGGAGTATCTGAAAGATGCCACAGTATTTACCAAGGCAAAGTCCACAGGGGTAACTACCTATGAAAGTATGATTTCAGTTGTGAAGCAAAAGTACCCTTACGAGGAAAATGTTTACGAAAACAATATACTGGCAGATTTTGATGAGTTTGAATTACTTCCTTTAGCCAAAACACAGGGTTATAGCATTAGGATGTACATATCAGAGGGATACCAAATTATCCATAATACTAAAGAAGCAGATTTTATCAGACAGGTTTATCTGCCTTCAAAATTATGGAAATTATATACAGATATGGCGTGTGCTACAGGTAAAACCTTTAACTTTATGTATGTACCTTATGAACTACATTTTCCACTTATCTGTGGATATCACAATAAAGAACCTAAGGTTAGCGGATTTGTGGACGTAGGTGTAAAAGATACCTCAGCCTATGTTCCAAGACAGTTAGAAGAGTGCAAAAGCTATGTAGATAAAATATTTGCATACTATGAGTCTTATCTTAGCAAGGACGTTTTATTTACACTGTTTTCTGACCACTCTCAGGTGGTCTTTGATGAGTCGGAGAAGAAGCCTTACTTTATGTACTATAACAATCAGGATAGATGTGTAAATGTAACCTTCTTCATTAAGGGAGCAGGTATTACGCCATCCTGGAATGAAAATCTGGTAAGTCTCTATGATTTTTGTGAAATACATAAGGGGCTTATGCTGAATGGAGTGCTCCAAATTCCAAATAGGGATATAGCGGTATATCAATATTATAAGATTCACTACAAAAAACTTAGAGAATACGCTCAGAAAATGGGCTTGGAAGAATACATAGATGGTATACAGTGTTTTGTCACTGAGGAGGGTTCCTATATGGTTACTGCTACCGGTAAGGAAGAAGTATTTTTGACTGGCGGCACAGATAATGTCATAGACACAGAAAAGGGACAGGACATCAGGAAAAAGATTTGTGAGAAGTGGGAGATAAGTTTTCCTGAATTTATGAAATGATATTAAAGGATATTGCATCTGGAATAGGATTTAAAAAGGTACGGGAGTATTATTATGGGAAAGTGGACTAATTGGAAAAAAGAATATGGGGCCAGGGTTGCTTATGAGGATTACTATAAACCTACAAAGGATGCTGTGGCTCAGGTTTTAAAACATTACACTGACCAGGGCAAAAAGATAGCCATCTGGGGCGGTGGAGTGAAGGGAACTGCTTTTTTACATATAGTAGACAAGAAAACGGGATATGTTTCTTGTGCCATAGACATAAAAAAGGATAAGGTAGGAACTTATATTGCGGGTAGAGAGATAGTACAATGCTACGATATAAAAAATGGTGACGTAGATGTTATCTTGATGATGAATCAAAAGCATTTTGTTCAAAACTACAACATACTAAAGGATCAGAATGTAGAGTGTATCATTCATGACGTGGATGAGATTGTAAAAAGAAAGCTCACCGCAAAGGATATATTAGCCGGCAAGGATATGGAGCAGGATGAAAACAATAACAGAGCCCTTACTGAGAAGATTCAAATAGAACTGATGCCCCTTCTTCATGAGGTGAAAAGAGTTTGTGAAAAACATGACATACCGTACTTTCTATGTGCAGGAAGTGCTCTTGGAGCAGTAAGACATCAGGGATTTATTCCTTGGGATGACGATATTGATATAGGTATGTTAAGAAAGGATTATACCAGATTTTTAGAAGTTGCCAGAAAGGAACTAAAGGAAGGCTTTCTTCTCATAGATGCAGGAGATGTACCGGATTATTATGTGGGACATGCCAAGGTGTTTAAGGATAATACAGCTTTAGTAAATAGGGAGACAAGTCACCTGCGAATACATCATGGATTTTATCTTGATATATTTCCTTTTGATACAGTTCCGGAGGAGGAAAAAACGCAGGACGAAATGCGTAATGAATTTGAGACCATAAAATCAAAATATGTATTTATGAAAAAATGGAATGCATATGATGGCAAGAATCCAATAAAAAAATATTTTGCAAATCAGCAGTATTACAAGTACAAAAAGTATTCATCAAAAAAGGTTTTTGCTGAGATGAACAGGGTGCTTACAAGATACCTTGACAGTGATTCTACATTAGTTGCTGATATGTTTGCGCCTTACAATAAGAAACTTTTTTATGATTTAAAAGATATTTATCCAGTGAAGTATATGCAGTTTGAGGACGGCGAGTATCCAGTTCCTGGAAATTGTGACAGATATTTAACGGTAATGTACGGGGACTATATGACATTGCCACCCGAAGATAAAAGATACGTAAAGCATAATATTATATGTTTTGACAGTGAGCACAATTATCCACCGGATAAGAAGTGGATGAAGAAGTATTACAAAAAGAGAGGGTAGAATTGCTTTGAATAATCCTAAAGAACAGTTATCTAAATTGAATACAGATGCTAGCGCGACTCAGTATGAAAAGGTATTAGTAACCAGATCATCTATGCCTTCTTTCGAAGAGTATGTTAATATGATTCAACCTATCTGGGATTCTGCATGGATGACAAACAATGGAACCTTATGCAAACAATTTCAGAGTGAGTTAGAAGAATATCTGTGTGCTCCAGAGCTTTCATTAATGGTTAATGGGCATATGGCGTTGGAGATGTCCCTTCAAGCTATGGGATTAAGCGGAGAAGTAATTACAACGCCATTTACATTCGCGTCAACCACACATGCTATTGTTAGAAATGGACTTACACCAGTTTTTTGTGATATTCGAGAAGATAATTACACAATTGATGTTGACCTAATAGAAGATTTGATTACACCGGATACCACGGCTATTGTGCCTGTTCATGTGTATGGTCAGCTTTGTGATGTAAATGCAATATATCAAATTGCAAAAAAGCATAATTTAAAAGTAATTTACGATGCCGCCCACACTTTTGGAGAAAAGGTAGCCATATCTCAAATATGTGATGAGTTAAAAGATACTATACCTTCAAAAGACGGCATGATAAATGTATCAAATTTCGGAGATGTTTCTATTCTTAGTTTTCATGCAACAAAGGTATTTAACAGTATTGAAGGCGGTGCTGCAATTTTTTCAGACCACAGCATAGGCGAAAAACTCTATCGGTTAAAGAATTTTGGAATTATGTCGGAAATAGAGATAGATGGAGTTGGAGCTAATGCCAAGATGAATGAATTTCAGGCGGCTATGGGCTTGTGTAATCTAAAGCACATAGATGCAGAAATTGAAAAACGAAAAGTTCGAGTCAAACGTTATAGAGACTGGTTCAGTAAAGTTGATGGTATAAAACTATTAAAAGATCAAGAGGGTGTTGTTCACAATTATGCTTATTTTCCGATAGTGGTTACCGAACAATTTTCAAAAACAAGGGACGAAATATACGATGAGCTTAAATTAGAAAACATATTTTCGCGAAAATATTTTTATCCTCTTACTAGTGGTTTTCAGTGTTATGAGGGTAGGTTTGACCAAAACAAAACTCCTATTGCAAAAAAGATTTCAGAGCAGGTGTTGGTATTACCTTTATATGCAGATTTGCCATTGGAAATTGTTGACAGAATATGCAAAATTATTTTAGGAGGAAAAAAGGGTGATTAGTGTAATTATTCTTACCTATAATGGAGAGAAATATATTAGAAAATGCCTGGATTCCGTTATTAACCAGACTGTAGGTATGGGACAGATTGAGATGATAATTATTGATGATGCATCCACCGATTCTACAGTAGACATAGTTAAGGAATATGAGGGAAAGTATCCAGAAAATATATGCTTGATATTGCGGAAGGAAAATAGTCTGGGAACAGGTGAGGTAAATCGTAATATAGGTCTTGATTATGCAACGGGTGAATATATTTTATTTCTCGACCAAGATGACTGGTATGAGCATAATGCGTTTGAAATGCTTTTGGCGATTGTAAATGATAATCCTTGTCTTGACTATGTAGAGTATAGATTTAACTATACGGATGTAGATGAAAATATTTACAAGGTGAGCAGAAAATTAGGACAGGGAGTGACTTTTTATAGTATAGGAGATGAAGAAACACGTGTTGCCTGTGCAAAGAAATCTATAATTCCTGGGGCGACCTATGCATGGAACAAAATGTATCGCAAAGAATTTCTTGATGAAAATGTGATTTTTTATAATGATGGAGCGAATCGTACAGGATTTACGGACAATTTCTTTTCCGGCTTAGTTGCAATGTATGCCACAAATATTGCACGATTAAATGAACCTTTATACAACTATAGAAATTATATTGGCAGCTATTCTCATGATGCAAAGAAAAATAGCAAAGTTCAATTTGAACGCTGCAAGGTGGCACTTGTATTTTACAATGAGTGTAAAAGCAGAGGTTTGTTGGAAACAAATAAAGAATTGGTAGAATATATTTTTGCCCGTACTTTTTTGGTAAAAACTTTTTGGAAGTTTTTGCTGACATATGATCCAATACCATACGAAACAATAGAATATATCCAAGATAAGATTCTGGAAATATGTCCTGATTATAAAAATAATTCAATTATGCTTGTAAGAAATGACATGAAGCTTTTGATGGACATATTAGATAAAAAGTGGACAAAAGAATTTCTGGATGAGTTGCAGTTAGAAATTAACAAACTGAGTGAAGATTCAAATATTAGAAAATATATGTATTTAAGTTAAAAAGGGAGGAACCAGTATGAAAATTGCTATTATGCAGCCATATTTTTTCCCATATATAGGTTATTTTTCATTGATAAAAAATACAGATTACTTTGTTTTTTTTGATACTCCCCAGTATATAAGAAAAGGGTGGATAAATAGAAATCGAGTTCTTTGCGATAAAGGAGCAGATTATATTACTGTTCCAGTGGAAAAGTCAAAAAGAGAAACTCCCATAAATCAGGTACATATTAATTATAGGGAACCATGGAGAGAGAAAATATTAGGACGTCTATCCTATTATAAAAATAAGGCACCTCATTTTAATGAGGTATATAATATGGTTAGAGAGCTTATTTATAATAACTATGAGGATATATCCTCTCTGGCGATAGATAGCATAAAGGAGACCTGTAATTACATTGGCCTAGATTTAAAAAGTAATATTTGTTCTAATATGCATCTTCCTGAGATGGTAATAAATGAGCCAGATGAATGGGCTTTGAACATTACAAAGCATTTAGGTTATGATACCTACATTAACCCGGAAGGCGGGAAAACATTTTTTAATCCTGAAAAGTATGAGAAAAACAATATAGAACTACTTTTTTTGATTCAAAATGTAAAACCTTATTTTCAAGGGAAAGTAGAATTTCAAGAGAGATTATCAATAATAGATGTAATGATGTTTTGTGATAAGGAAGAAATAATCCAAATGATGGATGACATCATAATAGAAAGATAATTTTTTGGTAGCTATAGGAGGTATAGTTATGAAAGAGATATTTGTTACAGGTTTGTGTACATTACACTGGGGGAGATTGGAATATGGCAATATAGGTAATTATTATATTGTTGAACCATTAGTTAGACAATTGCATAAGCATTTTCCTGAGGCTGTTATTAAAACCACCTTTCAGATGAGTAAAGAGTTCGTTGAGAGAGAACATGTAGAAGTGCTTCCTATGGATTTGTATTATGCCTGGAGAGGTGAAGAGGATGTTAACCAGGCATATAAGGATTTAAAGGTAGCGTTAGGAGAGGTGGAGGATACAACTACGCCTTATTTGGAAGCAATAAAAAACGCAGATTTAATATTAAATGTATCGGGAGATATGTGGGGTGATAACGCGGAACACGTGGGTCACAAGCGTTTTTTGGTAGATTGTTTAAAAATGAAGTCTGCTCAGGTATTAGGTAAGAAAACCATATTATATGCCGTTACACCGGGACCATTTTCCAAGGTTGATGATCCGGATTTAGCTAAGGATGTTTTTCAACATTTTACTAAAGTTGTTATACGAGAAAAGATCTCCGAGAGTAATTTAAAAAAATGGGGAATAAGTACAGAGAATGTTGTGTGGGCACCTTGCCCATCATACTTGTTTGAACCGAATTATCAATACGAGTCTAAATGGACTGATTGGATAAAAAGTACCAAAGAAAACAATAAGAAGGTAGTTGGCTTAACCTTTGGCGGATTTAATATGCCTGTTGGACCATATGATATGTGGCCAAGAGAAGAGTGGCAGTATGATAATTTCATTGAAGTTGCAAGATACATTCTTGAGGAACAAAAAGCAAATTTGTTGATTTTTTCCCACACCAATGGTTTCGAACTTCCTCCGCATTTTAAATTAAAGTCTGGAAGAGATTTTGATATATTGAATGATTTTTATGGTGTGTTATTAAAGAAGTATCCGCAGTTCAAAGAACAGGTATGTTTGGTAGATGAACCTCTCTTACCTGCAGATATAAAAAGTCTGATTTCTAAGATGGATATTTTGATAACTGGTAGAGTTCATGCTTCCGTAGCAGCAGTAAGCCAGTGTGTACCGACCATATTTATTGAATATGACGGCAGAGTTATATATAGCGATAAAATGTCAGGTTTTTCCAGTATTGTAAATATGGAAAAATATGTTTGTAAGCCAGAAAATGCAGCTGCTATCAAAGAAAAAGTAGGTATATGTTTAAACAATTTGATAATTGAAAGAGAAGCACTTAAGGAAGCTGTTGAGAAAGTTAAGACGCAGGCTGTAAATATATTTGAGGAAATAAAAAATGTGTGTAGTAGATAAGGTAAAATGGATAAAGGGTGAAGATGTAAAGCAATATTTGAATGATTTTTTGTGTGCGGTAGATAAGGATTTTATTCCGGCTTTATCAGAGCGGGTTAATATTGCTGAATATGCAGAAAAACTGGCCCAGTATGGAGAAAATCTTTTATACTGTGAGGATAATCAAATAGTAGCCATGGTATCTGCGTATATGAATCGAGAGATTGCATATTTATCATCTATTGCTGTAAAAAGGGGCGCCCAGAATAAAGGAATAGGTGGAATTGTTTTGAAAAAAACAGAAGAAAAGGCAAAAACGCTAGGGTGCAGAAGCCTACAATTGAAGACACATAGTAACAATCTTAAGGCTATATCTTTTTATGAGAAAAATGGATATAAAAAATTAGAAAAAGAAAATGAATGGATTCTGATGGGAAAAGAATTGTGATGTATATTGCAGAGTAATTTCCTTATATCCATGTGAAGGTTTTTTTGTTAAAATATATTTATGAAATGTCGATATATACATATAGGGAGTTTTGCAAAAACATATAAACCAAGGAGGGCTTACATATGAACAAGATTTTCGAAGATTTATACATATTTGAGATGGCTAACAGTCATCAGGGTTCCGTAGAACATGGTATTGATATTATTCATGCCATGGCAAAAATTGCGAGAAAATATAATGTTAAAGCGGCTGTAAAGCTTCAGTTTAGAAATCTTGATACCTTTATTCATCCTGATTACAAGGGACGTACAGACGTAAAGCACATTCCTAGATTCGAGGGAACCAGACTTAGCTATGAGGAGTTTTCTCAGCTTGTGGATGCTATTCATGATGAGGGTCTTATTGCTATGAGCACTCCTTTTGATGAGGATGGTGTTGATTGGTGCATGGATATGGGCGTGGATATTATAAAGGTTGCTAGCTGTTCAGCACTAGATTGGCCTCTTCTTACTAAGATTGCCACAACCAGTAAGCCGATTATTATTTCAACAGGTGGAAAGAGCCTAAGTGATATAGACAAGATATATAACTTCTTCTCTCACAGAAGGAAGAATTTTGCACTCCTTCATTGTGTGGCAGAGTATCCTGCTCCAAAGGAGAGATTACAGCTTGATTTTATAGACAGACTTAACAAGAGATATCCTGATGTTATTGTAGGTTATTCAGGTCATGAGGACCCGGATGACAACACTGTTGCTATGCTTGCAGTAGCAAAGGGTTCAAAAATACTTGAAAGACATGTAGGACTTCCTACTGAGACTATCACTCTAAACGCTTACTCTATGAATCCTGAGCAGGCAGATAAATGGGTGGCGGCAGCTGAAAATGCAAAGCTTATTTGTGGCATGAAGAAAAAAGACAAATATGTAAGTCAGGAAGAGTTGGATTCCCTTACATCCCTTATGAGAGGTGTTTATCTTAAGAGAGATGTTGCGGCAGGGGAAGAACTTACAGCTGATGATGTTTTCTTTGCTATGCCATGTCATGACAAGCAGATGACAAGCGGTGAATTTGAGGAAGGCATAGTAGCTTCCAGAGATTATAAGGCTAATGAGGAACTTCATGAGAAGCGCAAGACCACAGATATTGGTCATGTGCGTAGTGTGGTTCACGATGCAAAGGGTATGCTTTATGAAGCAGGAATTTCTCTAGGTGATGATTATGAGGTTGAACTTTCACATCACTATGGCATGAAACATTTCCGCCAGACTGGTGCAATTATTATCAATATCATTAACAGAGAGTACTGTAAGAAGCTTCTCATTGTTCTTCCGGGACAGAAGCATCCTACCCATGCCCACAAGGTTAAGGAAGAAACCTTCCAGCTTCTTTATGGCGATCTTACCGTTGAAAAGGAAGGTGTTACAACATATATGAAGCCAGGTGATATGCAGACTGTTTTACGAGGAGAGAAGCATAACTTCACTTCTGTAAATGGAGCTATATTTGAAGAGGTTTCAACAACCGCTATGAAGAGTGATTCATATTATGAGGATCCAAAGATTGAAAAATTAGATCCTATTGCGAGAAAGACTATACTTAGAAAATGGTAATTTGAGGCTTTGGCTTCAGGCAAGAGGGGATACATATGACCATTCGTGAATTATACAATACCAATATAAGTTTGCAATTTAAGAGTCAGCTGATTGTGAGCTATGCTCACATCCAAAATTATGACAAGGTTTTCCGTAATCTTATGCTTCTTACAAAGGAAATGTCTGGATATATTGCCGGCTGTATGGAGCATAAGGGCGTTATAGGTGTGGACGTGACTGAGCTTGGTATAGGAGATTTTCTGACTTCTATTATGGACGCCCAAAAGGCAGATGACTATGTACTTATTGCAGATTTGATTGAGATACAGCTTATACCTTTCCTGCTAAATGTTCAGGAGACTATGAGAAATTCCTGTGACATTATGTTTTTCCAAGAGAACTGGGATGAGAATATTGCAGGTCTCGAAGAAAGGGATAATAAGCTTTCCGCCTTAGTCAAAGAGGAGCAGAGAAGATGGTTACAGTCTGAGGCTTATCCATATTGGCTCGAGCCTACAAACAGTGGTTTATATACTATGGCAACCATGGACGAAAAGGGTCAGTATTATCTTCACAGCAATGTAAATCCACAGCTGGAGGCCAGAGATTTTGCCAAGCATTATTTTGATGTTACAGCAGATTCCTACACAGTGTTAGGTCTTGGGCTTGGATATCATATTGAGGAGTTATGTAAACTTGACGAAGGTGTGACAGTACATATATATGAGAGTAGTATAGAGGTTATTTTACAGGCTATGCTTGCTAGAGATATGAGATGGCTTTGGACTAATCCAAGAATTACCCTTATATATGATCCAGATTTCAAAGAAATGTCTAAGGCTATTGCTAAAAATCTAGAGATGGGGATGAGGGACTGTTTTCTTATACATTATCCTTCTATGCGTCATATTGAGAACAAGGACATTAAAGATAAACTGGAAAAGATTTTTATCCGCGACAGTGGTATTCGTAATGCATCAGTTCTTATGGAATGTAATTTTAGAGAAAATATTACGCATAAAACTGACGTAGTAGACGTGCTAAAGGATAAATTTAAAGATAAAAAAGCCATTATTGTGGCAGCAGGTCCATCCCTTGATAAAAACGTTGAGTTACTCCGGGACAAACCAGAGAATACACTTGTAATCGCCACTGGCACAGTGTTTAGAAAGCTTATGGCTATGGGGATTGATGTGGATTATGTCATAGTTTCCGATGCCAATAGGAGGGTTTTTAAACAGGTTAGCGGATATCTGGATTCTAATATACCGATGATATATTTATCTACAGCTTATAGAGGCTTTGCAAAGAAGTATGAGGGACCCAAATATATTGTATTTCAGAAGGACTATGATAGAGCAGAAGAAGAGGCAAGGAAGCTGGGGACTCAAACCTATCAGACAGGAGGCTCAGTAGCTACAACTGCCCTTGATTTGTGTATTGCCCTTGAGTGCAAAAGCATAGCTTTTATGGGATTAGATTTAGCTTACACAGATAATTTGGCTCATGCAGAAGGAACCTCCAGACGTATTGCCAACGACATAGAGGATATGCAAAAGGTGAAAGGATACCAGCTTGAGTGGAGTGATGATGAACAGTATAGCATTTGTAAGGTAGAACTTACCACCAGCAACCTTTTTGATATGTACAGACATTGGATGGAAAAGCGTCTTAAGGAAAGTGATGTTACAATGACAGTTTATGATGCCTCAGAGGGAGGTTCTTTTGTAGAAGGTATGGAGATAATTTCTCTGAAGGATTATTACAAAATATAGAATTGTAGGCAATTGCGAAACTCAGGAAAAAGTATATTGAGTTTTGCAATTACCAGATATAGAATTAGTAAGAAAGGAGCTTGCCTATGTCCCTATCAATAGAAAATAACTACAAGAACTTATCATCAGGATATAAGATTAACAGTGCTGCAGATGATGCGGCGGGTTTGGCAATATCACAGAAATTAGAGAATCAGTCAAACCTGTACGATGTTGCAACTGATAATGCCGAGATTGGCGGAGCAATGCTAAACGTTGCTGATGGAGCATTAGGTAGTATGCAGGATGCCTTAGGACGTATTAGGGAGCTTGGTGTTAAGGCTTCCAATTCAGCTCTTAATTCAAAGGAAGAGCTTTCTATGATACAAAGGGAGATAGATGAGCTTAAAAAGGCTATTGCAGACACTGCGAAAAATACTCAGTTTAACGGACTTAAGCTTTTAGATGGAAGTATGGCTGATATGAATTTGGCCACAAATCCCTCAGGTAAGGGACAGACTATACATATGGCAAATGCTTCCCTTGAGGCATTAGGTATTGCGGATTTTGATGTTACTAAGGATTTTGACATAAGAGATATTGACAAAGCCTTAAAGAAGGTTAATCAGGCTCGCTCAGAGATAGGAGCTAAAACCAACAGACTTTCCTATACCGTTATGAGCAACCAGTACGCATCTTATAATTTGACTATGGCAAATAGCCTTATAAGAGATACCAATATGGCGGAGGAGATAACTGATTTGCAGCGAAATACTATTTTAGAGCAGCTTCGAATCAATATGCAGAAAAAACAGATGGAGCAGGAGCAGAAGCGAAATAACTTCTTTATTTAGTATGTTTATATTTCCCTGATTGTAAGTTATTGCAGTCAGGGAATTTGTGTTACTATAGATACTAACGGAGTAGGTATATTTGGAGGGTAATTATGAGATTTAAGTTAAACATTCCTGAATATAGTGTGAAAAAAGAAGTGGAATATACAAGTGATGTTCTAAAGGAGAAAAAGAATTTTCCTGTTCTTACAATAGGCAGGGATAGTTATATTGAAGAGGTTATAGTTGATAACGTATTGGATAAGAGTTTGGTGTATAGTGTGCAGGTTGGCCGTTATTCAGCCATAGCCCATGATGTAACCTTTGTGGTGGATATGAATCATGATTACAAAAAGGTGTGCCAGGGCCGCATTAGTGGGGTTGATTATCAGCGACCAAAGTTTACAAAGCGCAAAGGCCATATTCACATAATGAACGATTGTTGGATAGGTGAGCATGCCACTATATTGAGTGGCGTTACTATTGGAAATGGCGCGGTGGTTTCTGCGGAGGCTGTTGTTACCAAGGATGTTCCGGCATACGCAGTTGTAGCAGGTAACCCGGCAAAGATTATCGGTTACAGGTTTAATCAAGATCAAATTGACAAATTAAGCCTAATAAGATGGTGGAACTGGACGGAGGAAAAGGTGAGAGCTTGTGCTCATGACTTATATGGAGACATAGATAAGTTCATAGAAAAGCATATAAAGGATGCTGTAAAGGATCTTACATCCATAGAACCAGTTAAGATAATACCTATGGAAAAGGCAGGTTGTGGTGAGGATAAGATTTTGCTTTATATTCCTGATTTTGAACAGGATTATCCAACCTATCCACAGGTTATCGATGCATTTGTAAAAAGCTACGCAGGCACAAATACAGAGCTTTTGCTTTATCTTAGGGAGGATGAGTTCCTAGAGGACAAATTGGCGCTGCTTAACGAAATCTTTGCTCAATATGAGGATGTTGAATGTTATGTAAACTTATATATAGGGAATGTAATTGACGAGAGAGGTCTGTTTGGTCAGGTAGATGCTTATATCACAAATAGAAACCTGGATAATATTACCCATGTTGATATGGCGGATTTGTTTGGTTTACCGGTTATAAGCTCAGTAAACCGACCTATATTTAAGGAATATAAGGTTTCGGGTATTGAAAAAGCGGGTAGAGAAACAAACGAGATAGGTTTACATAATTCTAACACGAATTCGAAGAAAAAAGTAAATACAGATGAAAATTGTAGTTCACAAAAGGACATATTGAAGCTAATGAAGGCTATGAAATCTCAAAATGGAGCCATAGTTAATCTTCAGCAGGAAATGGAACAGGCATACAAACACATATCCCAGCTTTCAGCCAATCAATATGCAATGAATTGCTCAGTAAATAATTTGAAATATGAGATGTTTGCAGGAGATACAGACCCAATTTACCCTACAGTTTTAGATGGTGACAAGGCCATAGACCTCATTATAAATGAGGGTAAATCCATGAGCCGTTTTGGGGATGGCGAATTTGCAGTTATAGCAGGAGACAATCGTCAAAAATTCCAGCGAGCAGACAAAGCATTGGGCATGCGATTGAAGGATGTACTTAATTCCAAACAAGATAACCTTCTTATATGTATCGCCGACACCTATGGGGATTTGTCTAAATACAACGATGATTGCAGATACAATATTCGTGCATATATGTCTGAGCAGGTGAGAAAGGAGCATTATGAACTCCTTGATATGAACAGAACATACTATGATACATATGTGACCAGACCTTATGCCAGCTATATTGATAACAATACAGATGCACCAAGAAAAAGATTTGACAAGCTAAGGCGAATATGGGAGGGTAGAAAACTCCTTATTATTGAGGGTGAAAAAACTCGAATGGGTGTGGGAAATGATTTGTTTGATAATGCCTTAGATATTAAGCGAATCCTTGGCCCTGCAGTGGATGCTTTTGACCGATATGATGATATTTTAGAGGTAGCTCTAAAGCAGGATAAGGACAGACTGGTTTTAATTGCCATGGGAGCCACTGCAACAGTATTGGCTCATGATCTTTCAAAGGAAGGCTATCAGGCATTAGATATAGGTCATATTGATATTGAGTATGAGTGGATGCTTGCAGGAAAAGGTAAGAAGACACAAGTCAAAACCAAGTACAATAATGAAGTGGCTGGTGGAGACATAGTTTTGGATGTGAAAGACCCAGTCTATGAGAGCCAGATAATAGCCAGGATATACTAAAATGAAAAATGTTTTACACAACTATAACTCATAAGAAAGGAGTATATGGTGCCCTGCACCATACTAAGGATATGATAACTATAAGCTTATGTATGATTGTAAAAAATGAAGAATCCATACTTGCCCGTTGTCTTGACACAGTGGCGGACCTTATGGATGAGATTATCATAGTGGATACAGGTTCTACTGACAGAACAAAGGAAATTGCTGCAAAATATACTGACAAAATATATGATTTTCAGTGGATAGATGATTTTTCTGCAGCTAGGAATTTTTCCTTTTCAAAGGCAACAATGGATTACATATATGCGCCGGATGCAGACGAAATTTTAGATGAAGAAAACCGTACACGTTTCAAGATTCTCAAGAAATGTATGCTTCCTGAGATTGAGATGGTTCAGATGAAGTATGTGACAGTTTCTGAGGACGGCAGTCTTCTTAACGCAAAAAAAGAGTACAGACCAAAGTTGTTCAAGCGTCTTAGAACCTATACATGGATTGACCCTATTCACGAGACAGTAAGAATTGACCCGGTAGTTTTCAATAGCGATATTGAGATTATTCATAAGCCTCTAGCCCTTCATGGCAAGCGTGACTTTAGAATCTTTCTCAAGGAATATGCTGCCCAAGGTAAGCTTTCAGATAAGCTTTATCGTATGTATGCCCAGCAGCTTCTCAAGATGGGAGAGCCGGAAGATTTTATTAAGGCCTATGCCATCTTCCAAGAACTATGGCAGTTAAATCCACTTTCCGACAGGGGAAAGGAAGCGGCATGCGTCCTTGCAAGACATTATCGCCTTAGCAATGATCCTGCCAACCTTTTCAAGTATGCACTTCGTGATATGATGGAAACACCATGCTCTGAGATGTGCTACGATTTGGGAGCCTACTACCAAGCTCAAGGGGACTATGATGAAGCTATAGTCTGGTACCTAAACGCAGCATACGAAACAGTAAGCATTATCGACATACATTGCAGTGGAGACCTGCCATTACAAGGTTTAGTACACTGCTACAAAGAATTAGCCGCCATCACCCAAAATCCACAGTATCAGGAAATGGCAACACACTACGACACCGAGCTTAGCCAGTGGCAGATGCCGGAGGAACTGTAAGCAAGCCCCTGACTTTTGCCTACAATACTAAGGAACATCCACCCAGGCCCTTTGCCTTGTGGCGGTGGTTAGTGGTTTTCCCTTGCAACGTCGACGGGTTCTAAGAAATCCTACGGCTCGGACTTTCGATTTTTGATTACGTGCCGCTCTAGGAACTCGACTGCCCCTTAAGGTCTTGTGGGTATAATTAGTCAACTAGCTAGCTTGTACCATATATCAAGGTTTTACAATTGCGATGAAGGCGCCGCGGAAACCGTGTTTGAGGTCCCATCTCGTCAGATTTGCCCCAAAAAGAAACGAGGTCCCGTTTCTTTTTGGGGCAAATCTGACGAGATGGACAGAGTTGGTGTAAGCGGCGCCTAATCATACATCGCAATTGTAAAATCTTAGATATATGCACAAGCGTAGGCTGGGGACTAATTATACCTACAAGACCTAAAGGGGCAATCTCAGACATCCTTCCCGCGGCACGATTTATCGAAAGCCCTTGCGCCTAGGATTGCTAAGAACCCTGTGTTGTCTGCGGGAAAACCACTAACCGCCGCCACAAGGCAAAGGGCCTGGGTGGATGTTCCTTAGTATTGTAGGCAAAAGTCAGGGGCTTGCTTACAGTAGTCCCGCCATCTGGAACATGGTTTGAAGCTTGATGTCGTAGGTGTGGAATTTCTTGATTTTTTCGTATCCGCTTTGGGCGATGGCAAGGCGCTCTTCCTCGTGGGAGAGATAGTAGTCTATCTTGGAGAGCATGTCTGGGATGCTGTCGTAGAGGACTATGTCTTCTCCTGGGATAAAGTGCTCTGGGATTTCGGACTGATAGTTGGATAGAACGAAGCCACCTGCACCCATAAGGTCGAAGATGCGCAATGGTAGTCCGGTTTTGATAGGTCGATTAGTCATATTAAGATTAATTTTGCTACATTTTATAATCTTTGGCATCATAGTGACAGAGTCCGCACCACCACGGTTGTTGATGCGTGGAAGCATAGAGGTATCACTGAGAGTCCAAAGGTCCATATTAAAGTGCTGGCTTATGGCATCAAGGGTACGAATTCGCTCCTGTTCAGTACATTTATAACCGATAAAGGTATCGGCTACGATGCCTTTTACATCCTCAATATAATCCTCTGCAAGAGGAATCCATCCGGCTTGCGCCTTAAAGCGTTCTGCCCATTCATCGGAGATGGAATCTTCTAGGAAATTGTAACCGTACACATTTAGCTGGGCGTTGATAAGGGCATCAACGTATCCCTTGGTATAGTCGTCCAAATCCTTTTCAATGACATTATATTTACATTTTTCAGAATAAAGGGAGCCCACGAAGGAAATATCACAATCGTACATCTTGTGGTCCTCAGCAGTAACCTTTACGCTGTCCCAGGTTTCCAGGTCGCAGCCTAAAGGCAGATGGAAAATATTTTCCGGGTTCAGAGGAGAAAACTTCTCGGCTTGCATGCGGTCCAACAGGAAAATACGATTGGTTGGGTAAGCTACAGTCTGGGAGTAGAGCTGGAAGCTTGGGCAGTCCACGGTCCATGAAAGATAAGGAATCTTAAGAACCTTACAGGCACGGGCAACTATAGGCTGAAAGTTAACAGATAAGACGCAGGAAGCGTCAGGGTTATCCTGAACAAGCTTAACTAAAACCTGAAGGTACTCCTTGTCGTAGTCTACACTTGTAAAAGGTCGGTCTAAGGCAACCAAAGTATGTCCCATTCGCTTGATAGCGTTAGTTATACCGTCCTCACATATACTTTTCCATCTACAAAAAATAATCTTCATAGTAAAAATCCTTTCATAGGTATAAAATATGTTCCAAAACCCCAAATAGGTTCTGGAACAATATCTTATGAATACATATTTATTCTTCTTATGTGTCTTTCATCATTTGAAAAAGGTGTATCAACAAACCTGTCAACAATCATAAGGGCAAGTCCAACACCAGTTGTTCTTGCACCCATACAAAGGATGTTGGCGTTGTTGTGCTCTCTTGTTGCCTGAGCTGAGAAACAGTCTGCACAAAGAGCCGCACGAATACCTTCCACCTTGTTGGCTGCCATAGACATACCAATGCCGGTACCGCAAACAAGGATGCCAAGCTCGGCATTGCCACTTGCAACTTCATCTGCAACAGCCTTTGCATATATAGGATAATCACAGGAGTTAGTATCATTACACCCCATATCCTTAACTTCAAAACCGCGATTTTGAAGGTGTTTAATAATCTCTAATTTTAGTTCGAATGCACCGTGGTCGCAACCGATTGCTATCATAAAAAAGTCCTCCCTTTTTCTATTACAAAACTAAATAAATTATATGGTTTGCTCTAATATAAGTCAATATCTATACCGTAATTACTCTTTGACCGGCAGCCTTAAGAAGTCGGTTCATAATGGCGCTTCCAAGCTCGCCGTGATTAAAGGCTTCGCTGTAAATAAAATCAACATTAAGGTCATCGCATTGTCGTAGTATTGAGTAAAGCTTTGCAGCAATAGTTTCTCCCTTGCCTTCCTCGCCAGCTATTAGCACATTGTTGGAAATGTAAAATGGAGCATTGTCCTGAGTTGTTATAACAGCAACCTTATACCCTTGGGAAATCTTATCCTCAGTAAGTTCATTTATAACATCTATGATATCTTTCGTAGATGAAAGTCCTTTTGAAGGATCTGCTTCAACGACAGTAAGTTCACCCTTAGGTGCATAATGGGTATATTTCATTCCGGGTGCTTTAGGTCGTAGAGTAGGATCCAGATTAATAAGTGCTGGGTCGATATTTACTGGACCTATGACATTTTCCAGCATAGATTTTGTTACAAAACCAGGTCGTAAAATGGAAGGTGTATCATCGGTCAAATCCACTATGGTTGACTCGATGCCTATGCCTACGGCACCACCATCTAAAATGACGTCTATTTTTCCCATCATATCCTCTGCCACGTGTAAAGCGGTGGTTGGTGATGGTCGTCCGGAAGTGTTGGCACTAGGGGCAGCTATGTAGAGTCCGCTTTTCTTGATAAGGTCAAGAGCTGCAGGGTGAGAAGGCATTCGTATAGCTACTGTTTTTAACCCACCTGTAGTTCCGTCAGGAACAATATCCTTTTTTGGTAGAATGATAGTTAAGGGACCTGGCCAAAAGGCTTCCATAAGCATAACTGCCTTCTCTGGCACGTTGGATGCTAGCTCATATACATCTTTTGTGTTAGCTATATGAACAATAAGGGGGTTATCGCTAGGTCTGCCTTTAGCTGCATATATTTTGGCAGCCGCCGTCTCGTCTAAAGCATTTGCACCTAAGCCATAAACAGTTTCCGTCGGAAATGCTACCAAGCCACCCTGCTTTAGAGCAGAAACCGCCATAGGGAGTGCATTCTCATTCTCAACTTGGGCAATAATAGTATTTATGCTATTGGGGTCATAGTTTGTATTCATAGTGTTTATCCACCTCGTAGAATAAATATTTCTCTTAAAATATGATAACATAAACCTTGTAAATCCACAAATATAGATTTTATAAGATTATTTTTTGAAAAAGTGCTAAATTTTGTGAAATATAATATAAATAAGAAGGTAATTTATTGAAAAAATATTTCTAATAGGATATAATAGTTTGTATGTGTGAACTTAAGGTGGGGAAGTCTATTTATGAATGATAACAACAATCAAGTATTGAGGATGCTGTATCTTATTACCCAGATTGGATTTACTATGCTAACTACCATTTTTTTGTGTGTAGGAGCAGGATATCTTATAGATAAGCATTTCGGAACCAAGCTAATGGTATGGTTTATCATTTTAGGTGTTGTTGCAGGCTTTAGATCGGTTTATATTTTGATTAAGAAATATATAGGACAGGACAATGGAGAGTCGTAGAGTTTTAAAGGAACTTTATATAGGCATACTTATATGTACAGCTATATTTTTGGTTATAGGTTGCATTTTTATGAGACCTATATGGATATATGCTTTGGGCATATTGGTGGGAGGTGCTGGAGCGTGCGCTCAAGCCTATGGAATATACGATACCTTAGATTTGATTCTATCTATGGACCCTAAAAGTGCCAAGGGGAAAGCCACACTAAAAAGTATCACACGTATATTGATATGTTTGATTCTTATGACAGTGGCTATTGTCCTACACTGGGCAGCATTTGTGGGAGTAACTATAGGGCTTTTGACACTTAAGTTTTCTGCTATGATTAACCCATTCATAAGAAAACATATAACAAAGATTGATGGAGTGGACAACACTCTTGATATACAACAAAAATAATAAAAAGGAGGGTGAACATATGGCTAATGGTGTGGCCACAGGATTCAATGTGATATTGCGTGATGATCCGGACTTTTATATTCATCAGCTCTATCCAATAGATTTCTTTGGCACGACGGTATATATTACAACCACCCATATTTGTACATTTATTGTCATTCTTGCCATTGCGGTTCTTGCAATATTTGCAAGGAGGAGTGTTTTAAAAACAAAAGATGCACCAAGCAAGTTTGCAGCAGGTGTTGAGCTTGTTATAGGAGCATTGATTAACTTTGTTAATGGCACTATGGGCAAGGCTGGTAAAAAGTATATCAACTATGTTGGTACGCTGTTTTTATTCGTATTTATATCGAATATATCAGGATTGTTTGGTCTTAGACCACCGACAGCTGATTACGGCACCACACTTTTTATCGCACTGGTATCATTTACTATGATTCAGTACGCAGCTATAAGATACCAAAAGTGGGGTTATTTGAAGGGAATGTTTGAACCAATATTCCTATTCTTCCCTATCAATGTTATCAGTGAAATTGCGACACCTGTTTCACTTTCATTGCGTCTTTTCGGTAATGTATTAGCTGGAACAGTAATGATGGCGCTTTACTATGGTATGCTTCCTATCTTTTTCAAGATTGGTATTCCGTCAGCGCTTCATGTGTATTTTGACTTGTTCTCAGGTGCTATCCAGGCATATGTATTCTGTATGCTCACTATGACATTTGTAGCGAACAAGAGAAATGTAGAGGGATAACCTCTATGAATGCAATGAGGTAATAATATGCAATAAGCATAACAAGATTTTTATAAATGGAGGAAAATAAAATGGATATTAGAATTGAAGGATTAATTGGTGCTTGTTCAGCAATCGGTGCAGGTCTTGCAGTTATCGCTGGTATCGGACCTGGTATTGGTCAGGGTATTGCAGCTGGTTATGGTGCATCTGCAGTAGGACGTAACCCAGGTGCAAAGGGTGATATCATGTCTACTATGCTTCTTGGACAGGCTGTTGCAGAGACAACAGGTCTTTATGGTCTTGTTGTTGCACTTCTTCTTATGTTCGTTAAGCCTTTCGGTGAGTAAGACAACGAATTATTATATCTGGTTTGTGATGCAAATCATATAACCGAAAGGAGGATTAAGAGTGACAGTTGCTAATTTCAGCGTTGCGTTACTTACTGGTTCTCAGGAGAGAATATTTGGTTTAGATGCGCAATTGCTTTTTGACGTACTAGTGCAGGGACTTGCTGTTTTTCTCTTATTCATATTCTTGTCTTACATCTTAATTGAGCCTGTAAAGAAAATTCTTGCAGACAGACAGGCAAAGATACAGGGTGATCTTGCCAGTGCTGCAAGTGATAAGGAAGAGGCTGCAAAGCTAAAGGCAGAGTACGAAGAGAAAATTAAACAAGCAGATGACGAAGCAAGTGAGATTCTTTCTGCAGCAAGAAAGAAAGCTGTTAAAAACGAAGAATCTATTGTTGCAGAGGCTAAAGAAGAGGCTTCAAGAATTATTTCAAGAGCCAATCAGGAAGCTGTTTTAGAAAGAAACAAGGTTAAGGATGAGGTTAAGCAGGAGATTATCGGAGTTGCAACTGCTATGGCAGGCAAGATTGTAGAGTCTTCAATGGATGATAAGAAGCAGGCTGAGCTCATAGATGAGACCTTAAAGGAAATGGGTGATGATACATGGCTAAACAAGTAGATACAACCTATGGCAATGCGCTTTTTGAGTTAGCCCTTGAGGAAAATATTTTGGATAGTTTATATGAGGAGGTTATTCAGCTTATAGAGATTCTTAACGAGAATCCTGAAATTATCAAGCTTCTTGCTCATCCACAGATTGAGAAGTCAGAGAAAAAGGATATCATTGAGAATGTGTTTGGAAAGAGAGTGTCCGACGAGATAACCGGTCTTATGATTATGGTCATGGAGAAGGGACACAGTGCCTCACTTATTGATATATTCAATTATTTTATCAAGCAGGTTAAGAAGGCGAAGAACATTGGTATAGCCAGTGTAGTAAGCGCTACAAACTTATCAGACAGCCAGAAGGCTGCTATAGAAAAAAGGTTAATTGAGACTACATCATATGCAACAATGGAGATTGACTATCAGGTAGACAAATCCATTATCGGTGGTCTTATAATCAGAATTGAAGACAGAGTAGTTGACAGCAGTATTAAAACAAAGATTGATAATATGTCAAAGACTCTTGCTAAAGCGTAATACATTTCGCATATTAGAATTTAAAATGAAAGAAGGTGTTTTTTGTCCATGAATTTAAAACCGGAAGAGATTAGTTCAGTTATCAAAGAACAAATCAAGAACTACAAGCTTCAGCTTGAGACATCAGACGTTGGAACAGTTATCCAGGTTGCTGATGGTATTGCACGTATTCATGGTCTTGAAAATGCTATGCAGGGCGAGCTCCTTCTTTTCCCAGGTGAAGTGTACGGAATGGTACTTAACCTTGAGGAAGATAACGTAGGTGCAGTTCTTCTCGGAGATTCAAAAAATATCAACGAGGGTGACATAGTTAAAGCTACAGGTAGGGTAGTTGAGGTACCAGTTGGTGACGCAATGCTTGGCCGAGTAGTAAATGCATTGGGCCAGCCTATCGATGGCAAGGGACCAATCGAGACAACAAAAACAAGACAGATAGAGAGAGTGGCATCAGGTGTTATTTCTCGTAAGTCTGTTGATACTCCACTTCAGACAGGTATTAAGGCTATAGATGCCATGGTTCCAATCGGAAGAGGACAAAGAGAGCTTATTATCGGTGATAGACAGACTGGTAAGACTGCTATCGCTATTGATACAATTATCAACCAGAAGGGTCAGGGAGTTAACTGTATTTATGTTGCCATCGGTCAGAAGGCTTCAACAGTTGCAAACATTGTTAAGACTCTTACAGAGTACGGTGCTATGGAGTATACAACTATCGTAGCATCAACAGCCAGTGAGCTTGCTCCACTTCAGTACATTGCACCATATTCAGGTTGTGCAATTGGTGAGGAATGGATGGAGGCAGGAAAGGACGTGCTTGTTATCTATGATGACTTAAGTAAGCACGCAACTGCTTATCGTACACTTTCATTGCTCCTTCGTAGACCACCTGGACGTGAGGCATATCCTGGTGATGTATTCTACTTACACTCAAGATTACTTGAGCGTGCGGCTAAGCTTTCCGATGAGTTAGGTGGCGGTTCTCTTACTGCATTGCCTATCATTGAGACTCAGGCCGGCGACGTTTCAGCATATATACCGACTAACGTTATTTCTATAACAGATGGTCAGATTTATCTTGAGACTGAAATGTTTAACGCAGGTTTTAGACCAGCGGTAAATGCAGGTCTTTCCGTATCACGAGTAGGTGGTGCAGCGCAGATTAACGCTATGAAAAAGCTTGCATCCCCTATCAGAGTTGAGCTTGCTCAGTACAGAGAGCTTGCAGCTTTCTCACAGTTTGGCTCAGAGCTTGACGCAGATACAAAAGAAAAGCTTGCACAGGGTGAGCGTATTAAAGAGATGCTTAAGCAGCCACAGTATAAGCCAATGCCTGTAGAAAAGCAGGTAGTTATTATCTATGCGGCTACCAGAAAGTATCTTATTGACATTCCTGTAGACAGAATCCTTGAGTTTGAGAGTGGATTGTTTGAGCACATTGCTACTAAGTATCCAGAGATTTTTGAGGGTATCAGAACTGAGAAGAAGCTTACAGAGGATATTGAAAGCAACCTTGTGAAGGCTATTGAAGAGTTTAAAGAGACATTTTAGTTAGTGAGGTGAAAAGTCTTGGCATCAATGAGAGACATAAAAAGACGTAAAGAAAGCGTCCAGAGCACTCAGCAGATAACCAAGGCTATGAAGCTGGTTGCAACCGTAAAGCTTCAAAAAGCCAGAGGTAAAGCTGAGAGCAATAAACCATATTTTAATATGCTCTATGAGACTATATGTTCAATCCTTGCTATGACTAAGAATGTTAACCACAGATACCTACAGGAAACTGACAACAGCAAAAAGGCAGTTATCGTTATTACTTCTAACAGAGGACTTGCCGGTGGATATAACAGTAACATTGTAAAGCTTATTACCGGCGGTGATTTCTCCAAGGAGGATTATATATATGCTGTAGGTAAAAAGGGTATAGAAGGCCTTGCCAGAAAAGGCTACAATATCCATAAGGATTATTCAGAGGTTATTAACTCCCCTTTGTTTTCAGATGCGACTCAGATAACAAAGGAGCTTTTGACACAGTATTCTATGGGAGAAATAGGAGAAATATATATCGCTTATACTAACTTCAAGAACACTGTTACTCAGGAGCCAAAGCTGGTTAAACTCTTACCACTTTCCGAGGATGACTTCGAGGAAAGAGAGGTTGACGACAAGCTTCTTATGAACTTTGAACCAACCCCGGAGGAGGTATTAGACTTAGTAGTTCCAAAGTATATGTCGAACATTATATTTGGTGCATTTTTAGAGTCGGTTGCCAGTGAAAATGGAGCCAGAATGCAGGCTATGGATTCTGCAACAAACAATGCGGAGGACATGATTGGAAGCCTGTCCCTCAAGTACAATAGAGCTAGACAGAGTGCAATTACTCAGGAGCTTACTGAGATAATTGCGGGTGCCGATGCGATAAGTTAATACTTAACGAGCGCGAGCTATAGGCGAAGCGGGAGTTCTAGTAGTAACTTATACAGGGCAACTTAGTGAACGCGAGTCGGAGACGAAGCGTGAACTTAGTTAGCGCAGTATTAGCTGACTAAAGCAGGAATTTAGTTGTATATGCAAAGTTAATTGTGCATAAACATTGCAACTTAGTTAGCGCAGTATTAGCTGACTAAAACACATATAATAATAAGGAGATATAAGGAAATGGCAGATACAAATGTAGGAAAAGTCACCCAGATTATTGGTGCCGTTATAGATATCAAGTTTGCCGATGGCAATCTTCCTGAGATATATCACGCTATAACTATTCCAACCAAGAGCGGTGACACACTCTATGCTGAGGTTTCACAGCATTTGGGTGACGATACAGTTAGATGTATAGCAATGGGTCCTACTGATGGTCTTGTAAGAGGTATGGAAGCTGTTGGAACAGGCGCACCTATTACAATACCTGTTGGTGAAGCAACACTTGGACGTATGTTCAACGTGCTTGGACAGCCTATTGACAACAAACCAGCCCCTGAGGTTGAGACTTATCTTCCTATTCACAGAAAAGCCCCAGAGTTTTCTGAGCAGGCTACAGAGACTGAGATACTTGAAACAGGTATCAAGGTAGTAGACCTTCTTTGCCCTTACCAGAAGGGTGGTAAGATTGGACTTTTTGGCGGTGCAGGAGTTGGTAAGACAGTTCTTATTCAGGAGCTTATTACAAATATCGCTACAGAGCACGGTGGATATTCAGTATTCACAGGTGTAGGTGAGAGAACAAGAGAGGGTAATGACCTCTACTACGAGATGATAGAGTCAGGTGTTATAGACAAGACTACCATGGTCTTTGGTCAGATGAACGAGCCACCTGGAGCACGTATGAGAGTAGGTCTTACAGGACTTACTATGGCAGAGTACTTCAGAGATCAGGTTGGTAAGGATGTACTTTTATTCATCGATAACATTTTCCGTTTTACACAGGCGGGTTCAGAGGTTTCAGCCCTCTTAGGACGTGTGCCTTCAGCGGTAGGTTATCAGCCAACACTTCAGACTGAGATGGGTGCGCTTCAGGAGAGAATCACTTCAACAAAGAGTGGTTCTATCACATCTGTGCAGGCAGTTTACGTTCCTGCGGACGACTTAACTGACCCGGCACCAGCAACAACATTTGCGCATCTTGATGCAACAACAGTTCTTTCAAGATCTATAGTTGAACTTGGTATATATCCAGCTGTTGACCCACTTGAGTCAACATCAAGAATCCTTGACCCACGTATAGTTGGTGATGAACACTACAAGGTTGCCAGAGGTGTACAGGAGATTCTTCAGAAGTATAAGGAGTTGCAGGATATTATCGCAATTCTTGGTATGGATGAGCTTTCAGAGGAGGACAAGATTGTAGTTGCAAGAGCGAGAAAGGTGCAGAAGTTCCTTTCACAGCCATTCCACGTAGCTGAACAGTTTACAGGTCTTCCAGGAAAGTACGTACCTCTTTCGGATACCATTCAGAGCTTCAAGGAGATTCTCGAAGGTAAGCATGATGATGTTCCTGAGAGTTATTTCCTCAATGCCGGTAGTATCGAAGATGTAGTTGCAAAGTGCAAATAACCTCATAGAAGTTACAGAAAGTGAGGCATATATGGCAGACAAATCAATGGAAGTTAAAATAATAGCTCCAGACAGAGTTTTTTATGAGGGACAGGTTTCCTTTATAGAGTTCAACACAACAGAGGGAATTATGGGTATTTACCCAAGACACATACCTACAACTGTAGTTATATCCCCGGGTGTGTTGAAAGTAGTGGACTCAGAAGGAGAAAAAATAGCTGCCCTTCACTCAGGCTTCGCGGAGATACTTGGTGATTCCATTACCATATTAGCGGAGAGCGTTGAGTGGCCGGATGAGATTGATGAAAAAAGAGCAGAGGAAGCAAGGGTGAGAGCTGAGCGACGTATCAAGGATAGCAGTCAGGACTTGAACCGTGCGGAGTTGGCTTTGAAGCGTTCCCTCGTCAGAATGCAGCTTAGTAAAAGAGTATAAATAATAAACAGGGCTGGTAGAGATTTACTGGCCCTGTTTTTGTTTTAAATTTTAATGTATATCACAAATTTATTTTTTCGTAGGATAAAACTCTATTTGTATTTAACTTAAATATATTATATCATAAAAACATAAAAAAAGACATTAAAACAATAGTGGTATAGACCCTGTTTTGATATGATTCAAATGTAAGAAAATGTAGGAGGCATTAGGTTATGAAGTTAGAAAGAGGAATCAATCTTGGGGGATATTTGTCCCAGTGCAAGCACACGAAGGAGCATTACGATACATTTATACATGAAGAGGATATTAAGCAGATAAGTGAGTGGGGGTTTGACCACGTCAGACTTGCAGTAGACTATGAAATATTTGAGAAAGAAAACGGATATATTATAAGTGAGGGCTACGACAGGGTACGAAGGGTAATTGAGTGGGCAAAGTCTCATAATCTGAATATAGTTATTGATTTACATAAGGCCTATGGTTATGATTTCAATGACGCAGGTGATCAAAAGAAAAATAATCTCTTTGCTTCATGGGAGTTACAGGAACGTTTTGTTAACTTGTGGATTAGAATAGTAGGAGAATATAGCTCATATGACAATGTTGCTTTTGAACTTCTCAATGAAGTAGTGGAAAAGGAAAACGCAGAGGCCTGGAATGCCCTTATCAGAAAAACAGTTAAGGCTATCAGAAAAATTGCTCCCACCTCTATAATTATATATGGTGGTATACAGTGGAACAGTGTAAAAACACTAAAGCTTCTGGATATGCCTATGGATGAAAATATTATATTTACCTTCCATTTTTATGAGCCACTTTTGTTTACTCATCAAAAGGCATATTGGGTACAAACTATGGATCCATATCAAACTGTTACCTATCCTGAGACAATGGATTATTTTGTAAAGGAATCTGCCAAGCTTGGTTATCAGGGTGAAGTGGTATCCTTGGCCAAATCACAGACTATGGGAGTTGAATTCATAACGGAAATGATAGAGGAAGCTATAAAGGTTTCTGAAAATGCAGGAGTTTCTCTTTACTGTGGCGAATTCGGAGTCATTGACCAAGCACCTGTGGAGGATACCTTGCGTTGGTTTACCGATGTGGGCAAGGTCTTTCGCAGATACAATATAGGGTGTGCTGTTTGGACATACAAGGAGATGGATTTTGGATTAACAGGAGAGCATTACACTCCAATAAGAGAAAAACTCCTTAATCTCTGGAATCCACAAAACCAAAGAATTCTACCATAATCTGTACAGAACCGTTCATTAAAATTTCACATTATTTTTGTTGACTTTAGGCAAAAACTGTGTACAATGAAGAGTGGAATTTTTTAATGGTTTTTAAGAAAGGTAAGAACAAAAGGATGTTAGAGTTAAAAGGAATTAAAAAGGATTACCCTGCAGGTAATGGTGTAGTTCATGCCTTGAAGGGGATAGATCTAAAGTTCAGAAAGTCCGAGTTTGTTTCAATACTTGGACAGTCTGGTTGTGGTAAAACCACAATGCTTAATATTATAGGTGGACTTGACGGATACACAGAGGGAGATTTGATTATCAACGGCAGATCCACAAAGGAGTATAAGGATAGAGATTGGGATGCGTATCGTAACCACTCAATAGGCTTTGTGTTCCAGAGCTATAACCTTATACCACATCAGTCAGTATTGCAGAATGTAGAACTTGCCCTTACTCTTTCAGGTGTATCTAAGGCGGAGAGACGCCAGAGAGCAAAGAAAGCACTTGAGGACGTGGGACTTGGGGATCAGCTTACTAAGAAACCGGGAGAGATGTCTGGTGGACAGATGCAGAGAGTTGCTATTGCCCGTGCCCTTGTAAATAATCCGGATATAATTCTTGCAGATGAGCCAACAGGAGCCCTTGATACAGAGACAAGTGTTCAGGTTATGGAGATATTGAAGGAAATATCAAAGGATAGACTCATCATCATGGTAACTCATAACCCAGAATTGGCAGAGCAGTATTCTTCACGTATCATCAGAATGTTAGATGGAAAGATAACAGATGACTCTAAGCCTCTTACTGAGGAGGAGCTTAAGGAGGATGCTAAGAAGGAAGAGGCTACACCTAAGAAAAAGAAGGAAAAAAAGCCTTCTATGTCCTTTAGTACATCCTTTATGCTGTCCCTTAAGAACTTATTTACAAAGAAGGGAAGAACAACCCTTACAGCCTTTGCTGGTTCAATAGGTATTATTGGTATAGCTCTTATCCTTTCTATTTCGCAGGGAATGACCCGATATATTAATGATGTGCAGGAAAGTACCTTATCAGCTTATCCTCTTACATTGGAGGCATCAACAGTTGAGATGTCAGCTCTTGTAGAAGCATTTGTCAATACCTCTGGTGAGGAAGAGAAGCATCCGATGGACGCGGTATATAAGCAGTCTGCTCTCTATGATATGATAGATGCAATGAATAGCATTCAGGAAACTCATAATGATCTTAAAACTTTTAAGGAACATCTTGAGGCTGAGGTTGCTACAGAGGGAACACCACTTTCTTCAGCGGTAAATGGTATTCAGTATACATATGATTTAGATTTACAGATATATACAGAAAGTGTTGATGGCAAGATAATAACCACCAACCTTGAAGAAACTATAATGGATTTGATGCTGGAATATGTAGGCATAGATATGTCGTCAATGATGGCTATGCAGGAGGCATCACCTATGGCTTCTATGTCTTACAGTGTAAGTCTGTGGCAGGAGCTCCTCCCTGGTAACGATGGTGCCCCAGTAAATGATTTGGTACTGGAGCAGTATGACTTGGTTTATGGTTCCTGGCCAAACAGCTATGATGAGATAGTTCTTGTATTAGATAGAAATAACGAATTAGATGATATAACACTTTATGCATTAGGTCTTGTGTCGGAGGAGGATATTGACATTCTTGCCGATGCAGCTATAAATCGAACTGACCTCGGGGAAAGAGAAGAGGTCAGTTGGTCTTACGAAGAAATCTGTGCATCTGAGTATAGAGTTATTCTTAATTCAGACTGTTACAGCTATGACCCATCTACTGGCTTGTACACAGATTTAAGAGAAACTGAGACAGGTCTTAAGTACCTCTATGACAATGGTTTGTCACTTAAGGTAACAGGTATTATAAAGCCTAGTGAAGATACCGATGTAGCTATGCTTACAAGTAGTATATGCTATACACGTGCCCTTACAGAGTATATTATAAACGAAAGTCGTGATGCAGAGGTTATCGACGCACAGCTTGCAAGCCCAGAAACCGATGTTATCACTGGATTACCATTTGATTCATCAACTGGAAATCTTACTAACGAGGAAAAGGAAGCAGCCTTCAGAGAATATATTGATTCTCTTGATAGAAGTGAGCAAGCAGCTGCTTACATTGCAATTAGTTGTATTCCAGCACCTGAGTTTGTGCAGCAACAGGTACAAGAGGTTCTCTCAACTATGACAAGAGAGGATATTGAGGCCACTCTTGCTGATGCTATGAGCGCAGAGGTAGGTATTAACAAGGATGAGATTATGGCGTACTTTGGCTCTATGTCTGATGAGGAGATGGCAGAATTCTTCGGTCAGATGATGAGTGAGCAGATTAAGGCCCAATATGCAGAGCAGGTTATTGCTCAAATGCAGGCTCTTAGCACAGCAGAGCTTGTGGCGGGACTTAATATGGCTATGGACTCATTTACAGCTGAGCAATGTGCTCTTTACTATGATGAGATTATGACTTTCTCAGATTCAACATACGAGGATAATCTTCTTGCAATGGGATATATTGATTTAGATTCACCGGCAACTATAAACATATATGCTTCATCCTTTGAGGAAAAGGATACTATAGTTGATGCCATCGAGGATTATAACAATGATGTTGAGGAGCTACAGAAGATTAAGTACACAGATTACCTTGGTATTATGATGTCATCCATTACAACCATTATCAATGCCATAACATACGTACTTATTGCTTTTGTTGCTATATCACTTATAGTTTCATCCATTATGATTGGTGTAATTACACTTATCTCTGTTCAGGAGAGAACAAAGGAGATTGGTATTCTTCGTGCTATCGGTGCATCAAAGAAGAACGTATCACGTATGTTCAACGCAGAAACTATGATAGTTGGTTTTGCATCAGGTTTGTTGGGAGTAGTAGTAACGTATCTGCTTTGTATCCCAATCAACATAGTGATGCACAACATTACAAAAATAAACAACCTAAGTGCATATCTGCCAGTACCGGCAGCTATAATCCTTGTTGTTATCAGCGTATGTCTTACACTTATTGCAGGTATAATTCCTTCAAGAAGTGCAGCTAAAAAGGATCCTGTTGTGGCGCTTAGAACTGAATAAACCTAAGATTATATCTAATAAAAAGCATGCTGGTAGGGCAATGATTGCCCTTGCTGGCATGCTTTTATTTCATATAATCCTGGTTACCACATTTATTCTAGTGGAAAAAATCTCTTTATAGTGTTATAATTATATGTGTATATGCAAAGCTTTAAATGATGTATATAAAAAGGTTCTTCGATGTGCCGATATAATATTTGGAAGGTTTTATGGAGATAGATATGCAGGGAATATTCATTTCGATGGAGGGACCAGATGGTTCCGGCAAAAGTACTCAGATAGAGCTATTAAAAAGCTACCTTGAGGCAAAGGGTTATGATGAGATTATTATAACCAGAGAGCCGGGAGGAACAGTAATAAGTGAAGCTATCAGAGAAATTATTCTCAACAAGGATTATGTTGAGATGGGATATATGACGGAGGCTTTGTTGTATGCCTCAGCAAGAGCTCAGCTTGTGAGCCAGGTTATTAAACCAGCGCTGGAAGCAGGTAAGGCAGTAATCAGCGATAGATTTGTGGATTCTTCAGCGGTTTATCAGGGCATGGCAAGAGGTCTTGGCGTTGAGACGGCATACCAGATTAATAGTTATGCAATCCAGGGTGTTATGCCTGATTTGACTATTCATATGGATCTTCCTGCCAAGGTGGGTATCAGCCGAAAGAAGAAGCAGGCAGAACTTGACCGCATGGAGCTTGAGACTTTAGAGTTTCATGAGAGGGTAGCTCAGGGATATAGAGATTTGGCAACTCTTAACCCTGATAGAATCAAATCTATTGATGCCACTATGACTATTGAGGATATACACAACAAAATAGTTAAGTATGTGGAGGCAGTGCTCAATAGATAGAATTAACGTGCTATATTTTAGGAAAGGAGAGTAGCTATGGATATAAAAGTAAATCAATTGCAGCAGCTTACGCAAATGGAAGCACCTAAGAATTCCGTTGCAACTAATGAAGATTTCAAGTTTACTCTCGTAAAAAATATAGAAGAGAGTCAGCTTCAGGAGAAGCTTACATCTCTTATGAAGGAGATTGAAGAGCAGGGTGCTAAGATAGCCAAGCACATGGATATTAAAGACATGAAGAAGTATCGTTCTACAGTCAAAGAATTTATGAATGAGATAGTATCCCGTTCCCACGAATTTTCCAGAGAAAATTTCCTTGATAGAAGGGGAAGGCACAGAGTATATGGCATAGTTCGTCAGGTGGATAAGAACTTAGATGAACTTGCTACAGAGTTGCTTAAGGAAGAGAAAGATAATCTTGCAATACTTGGCAAGATTGATGATATAAGAGGCTTGTTACTTGATATTTCTACCTAGGAGGTGTGGCGTATGTACTTTAAAAATATTGTTGGTCACGAGGATATAATAAGACATTTTAGAAGCAGTATTGAGATGGATAAAATTAGCCACGCTTATATAATTAACGGCGAGGTTGATAGTGGTAAAAAGCTTTTAGCCAGAGCTTTTGTGGCAACTCTTCAGTGTGAAGAGGGCGGTTTGGAGGCTTGTGGGAAATGTAAATCATGTGTGAAGTATGTATCAGGCAATCACCCTGATATTGTTACAGTTACTCACGAAAAACCAAATATCATATCTGTTGAAGAGATAAGAAATCAAGTGATTGAGCCTATAAGCACTAAGCCTTATGAGAGTAAGTATAAGATATATGTTATTCCTGATGCTCATCTTATGAATGCTCAGGCTCAGAATGCACTCCTAAAAACTATTGAAGAACCACCAGAGTATGGTATTATTATTTTGCTTACAGCAAATCTCAGCAAGATGCTGGAGACAGTATTATCACGTTGTATAGTGCTTAACACAAAGCCTATAAGAGAGCGTGATATGTTGCAGTATCTTATGAAGGAGATGGGACTTACAGAGGAAAAGGCATATTTCTGTCTGGATTTCGCCCAGGGAAATCTGGGTAAAGCTATAAAGCTTGCAACTAACAGTGAATATGTTCAGGTTATAGACTCAGTAGTAGCAGTTTTAAAGAAAATACAGGATATGGATGTTGATGATTTGGCCTTTGCTATGGAGCAGATTGACAAATTTAAAGTATCCATAAATGATTATTTAGACCTTATGATGATGTGGTACAGAGATGTGCTTATGCTTAAGGTTACAGGAAACATAGATAAGCTCTTATTTAAGGGAGAGTATTCAACTATGAGAAAACAGGCTCAGGTTCATTCATATAAGGCTATTGAGGATAAGGTGGAGGCCATAGCCAGAGCTAAGCAGAGATTAGAGGTAAATGCTAATTTTGACGTAACTATGGAGCTATTATTGCTCACACTAAAGGAGATTTAACATGAAGGAAGTTATAGGAGTTCGCTTTAGAGATAACGGAAAGATATATTTCTTTGATCCGGGAAATCATGAAGTGGAGGTTGGACAACACGTTATAGTAGAGACTGCAAGAGGAGTAGAGTACGGCAAAGTTGTACTGGGCAGAAGAGAGATTGATGAGACAAAAATGTCATCAGCGCTAAAACCAATTATTCGACTTGCAAATGAAGATGATGAAGCCAGATATATTGCAAACAAGGAAAACTGCAAAAAAGCATACGATATATGTCTTGAGAAAATAGCAAAGCATAACCTTGAAATGAAACTTATAGATGCAGAGTATACATTTGACAACAACAAGGTATTGTTTTATTTTACTGCAGATGGACGAATTGATTTCAGAGAGCTGGTAAAAGATTTGGCAGCAGTATTTAAAACTCGTATAGAGTTACGCCAGATAGGAGTACGTGATGAGACTAAGATAGTGGGTGGTATAGGAATATGCGGCCGAGAGCTTTGCTGTAATAAGCATCTTTCCGAGTTTGTGCCTGTATCCATTAAAATGGCAAAGGAACAAAACCTTTCACTCAATCCTACCAAGATATCAGGCGTTTGTGGCAGACTAATGTGTTGTCTTAAACATGAGCAGGATACCTACGAGTATTTAAATGATCGTTTGCCAAATGTAGGAGATTTTGTGAAAACCGTTGATGGCAAAAAGGGAGAGGTAGCATCTGTAAATGTACTCAGACAGAAGGTAAAGATAATTGTTACTCAGGAAGATGACACAAAGGAGATTGAAGAGTACAAAGTAGATGACTTAAGATTTAAGCGAAAGAAGAGATACAACGACGACAAGATAAGTGACGCAGAGCTTAAGAAACTTGAAGCATTAGAGCGTAAGGAAGGAAAGTCTAAGTTAGATGATGAGTAGTGATATACTAAAAGCAGGTGAGAGGTTGGATGATCTTCAATGCAGAGGATATCACATTATCCAGAATCCAGATACTTTTTGTTTTGGTATGGATGCTGTACTCTTGTCAGATTATGCAACACCAAAGCCAAAAGGACAGGTTATAGACCTGGGGACTGGCACCGGTGTTATTCCACTTTTAATGCGTGGAAGAAACAAGGGATCTCATTTTACAGGATTAGAGATTCAAGAATATAGTGCAGATATGGCAAGACGTAGTGTGGCATACAATCAACTAGAACAGGATATAGACATAGTATGTGGAGATATTAAAGAGGTGCCTTGTTTGTTCAAGGCAGCCTCTTTTGATATTGTGACATCTAATCCACCATATATAACTCAAAACCATGGCCTTGAAAATGCTATGGCACCTAAGAATATTGCCAGACATGAGATACTGGTTAGTTTGGAAGACGTAATTAATGCAGCCGCATACCTTCTCAAAGAGGGTGGCAATTTTGTTATGGTTCATAAGCCTTTTCGCCTTGCAGAGATTATTCGAACACTTTCCATGTACAAGCTGGAATTAAAACGTCTATGCATGGTACAACCTTATCAGGATAAGGAACCAAACATGGTACTTATTGAAGCATCAAAGGGTGGTAAACCTATGGTAAAAGTGGAGCCAGCTCTCGTAGTATACAACAAGGATGGCACCTACACCAAGGACCTCCTTCAAAGATACGAGCACTAATCCCCCAAGGTGGCAGGCCATCTACCCATAATTTATTTTATAAACATAATATACATCAGCGTATGCCAATCCATATGCTGTAGTATTTCCGCTGACAACTAGGGTTATTAGTAATCCTAGGCGCAGACACTTTCGATTAATCGTGCCGCGGGAAGGATGTTTGAGTCTGTCCCTTTAGTTCTTGTAGGTATAATTAGTCCCCAGCGTTACGCTTGTGCAAATATCTAAGGTTTTACAATTGCGATGTTTGATTGGGCGCCGCTCTCGCGAACTCGTACCTCAAACATCGCTTCCGCGGCGCCTTCATCGCAATTGATAAAACCTTGATATTTGGTACAAGCTAGCTGGTTGACTAATTATACCCACAAGACCTTAAGGGACAGGCGAGTTCCTGAAGCGGCACGTAATCAAAAATCGAAAGTGCGAGCCGTAGGATTCCTTATAACCCGTAAAGTTGCAAGGAAATACTACAGCATATGGGTGGCATACAGGGTGTACATACCTATAAAATAAATCATCTGCAGATTTTGAACCTTGTTTACTGGGGTGGTTCTTCTTTTGTGGTTTCCGGTTTTTCTTGGGCCTGAGCTTTGGATTTGCTCTTAGCCTGGAAAAGCCTGCGTTTATTATTCATCAGAGGCATAACATCATCGGGAACCTCTTTCTTATCTACATCTATATCTTTCTTTTTAAGCTTTCTAAATACGATACTTCTAAAGTATGCATAAAGAACTGAAACAAGTGGTATGAACACGAACATACCCACTACTCCAAAGAGATCTCCACCTACCAAAACAGCAAGAAGTACCCATATAGCGGAGAGTCCCACATCGCCACCTACAAGCTTTGGATAAATAAAATTATTTTCAATAAACTGAAGTACAAGGAAAAGCACTAAAAACCATATAACCTTTTCCGGTGAATCAACAAGTATGAGGAAGGTTGCAATAAAACAACCAATAAATGCACCAAATACAGGTATAAGAGCTGTAAATCCAATGAGTACACCAACTGTAAGAGCAAATGGTATATTAAAAATTGTCATTGAAATTGCAAACATTGCACCAAGGATAATACCCTCCCTGAACTGACAGGCAAAAAATCTTGAGAAGGCAGTATTTGCAATCTTCGTGAATACCATAATTTCATCTGCTGTACTCTCCTTGCATGCTGCATATATAACCATCTTTGACTGTCTGCCAAGTTTCTCTTTCTGTGTAAGGATGTATAAGGAAAATACAAATCCAACAGTTATATTTATAATTGTGCTGATTATTGAAGAGAATATGGATACTGTAGTGGATAAGATGGTACCGCCCTTATCAGAAAAGACACCTACTACTTCGTCCCAATCTATCTCAATATTCATTATCTCAGCAGTTATCTCTGGATATTTTTCTGTATATTTCACAAGCCACGATTTGGTTTTCTCTAAAAATCCTGGGAACTTTTCACCAATAGCAATTATAGTATCTCTAACCTCAGGCATAACCTTGAAAATTACTAAAAACACTACAGCAAACACCAAAATATAAGAGAAAAGCATACTGATTGTTCTTTTATGCTTATACAAGGCACCTTCTGGTTTTTTAAAGAGACTATTTTCTATGCTACGCATTGGCAAATTTATTATGAATGCAATAGCACATCCTATTATAAATGGCATAATCAGTGATATAAGTCTTCCGAAGAAATATACTATAACACCAGTATGATTCACCAAATATACCAGCAATACTGTAAACGTGATTATAAAAAGCACTGTCTGTAGTGCCTGCTTCTTTTCTTTCATTTTCTTACGCTCCTTATAGTTATTTAAAATAGCTAGTCCTAAATATAATATGAAAAAAGCCGGGAAAACAAAGTCTCCCGGCAATATTATTGACAAATATATTCTCTGGTAAGCCTAATATTTACCTTTACCGGCTAATTTTTCCGCTACCCTTATAGAATACACTATTAATTGAATTTGTCAATTAATTTTGCTACCATTTATAGTTCTTTCTACAGATATTTTATTATCTATTCTTTCCTTCAAAAGCTCTATGTGAGATATTATTCCAACTGGTCTGTTTCCGCTTTCTCCATCGCTTAAGCTTGTGAGTATTTCCAGTGCTCTTTCTAAGAAATTTGCATCAAGCCCACCAAAGCCTTCATCAATAAACATAGACTCCAGTTTTATTCCTCCCTGACTGGCGGATATAACATCTGACATACCTAATGCCATAGATAAGGATGCCATAAACGCCTCGCCTCCTGACATGGTTTCTCCTGCTCTGACTTTTCCAGTATTGTTGTCTAATACATTTACTTCAAGCCCAGCCTGACTATTTTTTGCCATACCCTCCTTACGACGAAGTAACACATACCTTCCACCTGTCATTTTACCAAGACGATAATTTGCAAGCTCAAGAATCTGCTCAAAATATACTGCCTGAACATAGCTTTCAAAATTAAATTTCCCCTGCCCAAAGCCACCACCAGAGGCAGTATGTGAAAGCTGCTCATATACTTTATAAGTTCCTTCCAGATTATAATATTCATCCATTTGGGAAAGAATATTTTCCTTAGCTTTATTGTTATTAGTAAGTCTGATATTAATCTCTTTTTCTCTCTTTTCGAGAAGAGTCAATTGCTCCTTACATTGACCTTCTCTTGTCTCAAACTCACTTATATCCTCAAGTTTTTCCTCTTTTTGGGAAAGATTTTCTTCAGCCTTTTTTATAAGTTCCTTCAGGGTTTTTTCATCCACCAGATACTTATCCAAGTTTGTCTTTGCCTTCTCATATTTTTCGGCTATGGCCTGTGCGTTTTTTAAATTCTTCTCCATAGCCTTTTCAGCCTCTGCCTGAGTCTTAAATGGAAGTTGTCCAGCTTGAGTATTGAGCTTTGTTTTTATTTCTGTGAGTTCAATATTTAAAGCTGTTGCGGTTGCAGTTAATTTAGTTAATTCCTGATTCATAGCATCCAGCCTTGCTATGGATTTTTTATTTTCCTCTCTTTTTTCAGCCAACTCCTTGCTTAGCGTTATTTGCTGCTCTTCCAGATTATCACGTTTTTCCTTAGCCTGTTTTAGCTCCTCCTGGCTACATACCTCCTTTGACATAGGTTGTTTTTTAGGATGATTTTTAGAGCCACACACAGGACATTCCATTCCATCTTCTAGAGATGCAGCCATAATCCCTGCTTGATTTCTCAAAAAAATGTCGGACATAGTTTCATAGGTCTTTGAAGCCTTTTGCTTATCTTTCTCCAATTGATTATAAGCATTGGTCTTTTCCTCCAAGAGCCTTTCTCCTGCCTGATTTTTATTTTTCTGAGTTTGAATATTTTCATTACAAATTGTTACCTTTTCACAGGCCCCATTATACAAATCCTGCTTTTTGCTTTCTTCCTCATACAAGGCTGTAAGACTACAATAAAATGGCAATGATTCCTCAATCCTTTTTGCAGTAGCAACAAGAGTCCTTTCCTCGTCTTTACGATTTTCTTCTACAATGTACGCAGTCTTAGCTTTTTCAAGTTTCGGTAACAGGGTTTCATAATTTTTCTTATGGGTATTAAGGACTTTTTTTAATTCTTCAACGTTTTTTTGCTTTTCCTTCTCTTTGGCAATAGTCTTTAATAACCTTTCCTGTTCGCTCTTTAGCTTTTTCTTTTCTTCCTTGACAAGGGACATATTTCCCCTATCTATAGCACATACTTCATCCAAGGCTTCAATAAAGGTTGGCAATACATATATATTACCTTTTTCAACAAGGCCTGCCACTTCCTCTTTATCTCCAATATCTCCACCCTTGGCATACTGAATAATTGACTGTTTTTTTAATTCCAGCTCATGACTTAGATGATTTGTTTTTATTCCGAGAGACTTTTCCAGTTGTTTGTATATACCTGTTTTGAAAATATTTCTAAATATTTTTGCTCTATCCGATGATTTCGCCAATAAAAATTTCATAAATTCCCCTTGGGCTATCATACATACATTTACAAACTGATCCCTGTCAATTCCCATTATCTCAATCACCTTGTCCGTAACCGCTGTAGCACCTGTAGCCAAAATAGGGCAGTCATCCAGCTTACTATCTGGCTTGGGAAGTTCATATATTGTTGCATCTAATTTTTGCTTTATCTCAGTTTTTCCATTTGCCTTTATAATTTCATGCTTTGGGGTTCGCACCACATAATACAGCCTTTCCCCGTAAGAAAAAGTAAGTGTTACTCTGGTGATTTGATCATCTCTTGCAAAATCGCTTCTGAACATGGTTGCTTTTCTGTTGTTGCCACTTGGTTCACCATATAGCGCATAGGTTATAGCATCAAATATTGTGGTTTTACCTGCTCCCGTATCACCTGTAATAAGATAGATTCCCATTTTCCCTAATTTACTTAAGTCAAGCTCAACTCTGTCTGAATATGGTCCGAAGGCTGACATT
>SVED01000070.1 GCA_015057515.1 Lachnospiraceae bacterium | reverse complement strand
TGGAAGATATGTGTATATGGTGTTAGGCAATAAGTCTGGAAGTGGTGAATCATACATAGACGGGACATCTACATACCCTGGTGGTCTAGATCCTAATAGCAGTACTTATACAGGTGATGTGGTATATAGATATGATACTATTACAGAAGAACTATTATGTGGACCTACATATGAAATGATGCCTGAAGGTACTGGGATTTTTGATGAATTAAGACCTTTTGAGGATTGTAAGGAAGGAACATACGAGGGATATGTATCAGATTGCGTAGAAGTTGCTGATGGTGTGTATGGATATTTAACTTGCTCAACAGGTATGTGGAAGGATATTGTATATATAGAGTCAGATATGGTATTTATGATGTATGATAAGGAGAAATAAAAATGAAAGATTATTCTTTAGGTGTAATAGAAGCAAGGTTTGCAGATATAATATGGGAGAATGCTCCTCTTAAGACCAGTGAGATGGTAAAGTTAGCTGAAGCAGAGCTTGGATGGAAGAGAACTACAACCTATACAGTTCTAAAAAAACTCAGTGAAAGAGGACTTTTTGAAAATGATGAGGGTATAGTTAAAGTATGTATGTCTAAGGAAGAATTTTACGCAAGACAGAGCGAAAATTATGTTGAACAGTCCTTTGGTGGTTCTCTGCCAGGATTTTTGGCTGCATTTTCTTCCAGAAGAAAGCTTAGTAGTAAGGAGATAGAAGAGATAAAGAAAATTATTGAGGATAATTAGCTGTCTAGTATACTTATATATGAGAATAGATTTGTGATTTATAGTGAATAGGAGCTATTGACATAGCCGTACGGCAAATATTATAGTAATTTATAATAAATTATGCCGTACGGCTTATTTTATTAAAATTAGGAAAAAGAGAGTATTGATGTTAAAATTGTAGAGGAATATAAATATGGATAAACGTAAAATATTAATAGTAGACGACGATACAGACCTTTCTATGCTTATAGTAGATATGCTTGAGGATAATGGATATTCTGCTTCTATGGTAGGAAGTATAGATGAGGCATATGATATTTTAGAAAAAGAACAATTTCATCTTATATTATTAGATATCAATCTTCCTGATGGAACAGGATTTGAGTTTTGCAGGGAGCTAAGACGTGTTTCTACAGTTCCTGTTATATTTGCCAGTGCAAGAACTAGCGAAGATGACAAGATAATAGGTCTTGATATGGGTGGAGATGATTATATAGCTAAGCCATATTCTCTAAAGGAGCTTATGTCTAGAATCAACTCATTACTTAGACGTACCTATGGATTTGAGACCACAGGAAGTAAATATACACTTATGGCTGGAGAAGATAATGAGATTATTGTAGATACAGCTACAAGAACAGTTACTAGAAATGGGGCTATGATTAGTCTTTCTCTTAGAGAGTACGACCTTTTGCACTATATGGCAGAACGTAAGGGGCAGGCTCTTTCAAAGGATAAGCTGATAAGTGATGTCTGGGGTGCATTTAGTGAGGTTGAGCCATCTACCCTTACTGTACATATCAGATGGCTTAGAGAGAAGTTAGAGAAAGAGCCATCAAAGCCGGAATTTATAAAAACTGTATGGGGTGTGGGATATATGCTCAAGGAGGTATAGATGAAAAGAGAAGGTTACAAATCTAAGATAATAAGTAAGGTTATAGGAATGGCAATAGTTAGCATATTTTTGGTAACTGTTGTATTTTTGGTTATATTTGTAAATCATAATAAAAAGCAGGAAGATATAGAAAATAATAATAGCTATGGACAGGTTATAATAGAGCTTAACGCAATCTATAACACAGTAATGCAGGAGCATAATAATGATATTTATCAGGAGTCACCGGGTGATATGGATATAGAATCAGCCCAGATGATAAATACCCTCATTACCGAATTGCAGGGAAAGGAGCTTGAAACAAGCCGGGAAAAGGGTACATTTATTATAGTTACTTATCTGGCAGCAGTTATATGTATCATCATAATATTTGGGATTATATATATGCTGGTTCTTCGACCTTTTTCCAAATTGGAGGATTATGCTGCTGAGATTGCAACAGGTAATCTTGATAAAGAACTTCGGTATGACAGAGTAAATATGTTTGGTGAATTCACTTGGGCCTTTGACCATATGAGAAGAGAAATTAAAAAAGCCAGAGCTTGTGAACAGGAGGCAGTGGAGAACAACAAAACTGTTATAGCAACCCTTTCTCACGATATTAAGACGCCTATAGCATCTATCAGAGCATACGGGGAAGCCTTAGCTGATAATATGGATTCAACCCCAGAGCGAAGAGGCCGTTACATAGATGTGATTATGAAAAAGTGTGATGAGGTTACCAAAATTACCAATGATATGTTTATACACTCTCTCCATGATTTGGATAAGTTAATTATCAAGAATGAAGAGGTTATGATACATCAGGTTATCAAGGATACTATTTTATCTATGGAAGGCGGAAGAACTGATATACATCTCGGTGATATAAAAGAGGCAGTTTTGCCTAAGGCGGATGGTGGAAGAATTGCCCAGGTTATTGAGAATATTATCAATAATTCCAGAAAATATGCTGGCACAGATATATATATTACAACTGAGATTATTTCAGATGAAAAAATCCAAGGCATGGATAAAACAGATAGCAGAGAATACAGCCTTATTATCTCGGATAAGGGACCAGGTATTCTACCAGAGGATATGCCATTTATCTTTGAAAAGTTTTATCGTGGCAAGAATCACGGTGATGAACCGGGAGCAGGTCTTGGACTTTTTATAGTTAAGTATGTTATGAATCAGATGGATGGAACAGTAAGTCTATCTAATGAGGATGGACTCAGATGTGAACTTAGATTTAAAATGTAGTTTTGTAGAAAGAATTAATATGGTGATAAATTGATGTAATAATTTTGTGGATTGCCTTTCAAAATAGTGATATAATAGCTCAGTGTCGAAAAATGTAGAATGGTAATACGGATAAGATGAAAACGAGAGTTACATATTTTGATTTATTAAGAATATATTTGTGCATTGCAATTTTGTTATATCATATGGGCTTACTAAAGGGGGGATATCTTGCGGTATGTTCCTTCTTTGTGCTTAGCGGATATCTTTCAGTACAGTCTCTTAAAAGGGAGAATTTTTCAATATTAGCATATTACAAATCAAGGCTCTTAAGAGTTTATGCGCCTATGCTTTTTGTTGTGTTTGTTTCATTGGCATTATGTATGGTGCTTCTTCCTGATTTGGTTTGGGTTAGTATGAAACAGGAGATTACGTCAATACTATTTTGTTACAATAATTCCTGGCAGATTTCTGCAAATATGGATTATTTTGCAAGGCATATTGATTCTCCATATATGCACCTTTGGTACGTGGCAATACTTTTACAACTGGAACTTATATTTCCACTGATATATGCAGTGCTTAAATTTTTCAAGGAAATCAAGGTAAAAATAATACCTACGATTTTGTGCTGGACAGCAGTGATTTGTTCTATAGTATATTTTGTATTTATGCACTTATCAGATGGTCTTATGCCGGCATATTATAATACACTTACAAGAAGCTTCTCTTGGCTTGCGGGAATTGCAGTTGGTTTTTGGCATATTAGTGGGAAACCTTTGGTGATGAAGAAAGTGCAAGGTAAACCTGCTGCAAAAATACTACTGTGCATATTGATTGTGGCACAAACAGTTTTGTTTGTAATGGCCTCGGCAGAATCTAAATTGTATCTCGGTGGAATGATTGCTACTACATTTATAATGTGTAGAATGTTAGATTATGCAAAAACTGTAAATGACAAAATACCGGATAAAATAAAAAAGCTTATAGTATATTTTTCAGGTATAAGTTATGAGATTTTTCTTGTGCAGTATCCGGTAATATTTATACTGGAGAGTTTAGATTTATCAACAGGATTCAAATACCTTTTGATAGTGATAATCACAGTTGCGGCGGCAGCCTTGTTAAATTTGATGCTTCATCCGCCAAAAAACCCTTTGCCTGTCAAGGTTGTTGCATATGCTATGTTGTTTGCTCTTATGTTAGGAGTTGGGTATGGAAATTATAGATATGTGATTGCTCCTGATTTAAAAGCAGAACAAGAACGATTGGCAGTGGAAATGAAAGAACTTGAAATTGAACAGAGAAAAAAACAGATAGAGTATGAAACAAAACTGCATGATGAAGAACTGCAAAGAAGGCGCGAGGAACAAGAACGTATAGATAATATTGAGGCTGAGCAAAGTGATATCGATAGTCAAATTGCTGCTCTTGATGAACAAATACTTGCCATAGAGGAGACGGTTGTAGAGCTTTCCATAACATTTATAGGCGATTCAGTTCTTCTTGGTGCGTCAGATGTTTTGTACCAAAATTTTATCAATTGTTACATAGACGCAGAGATTGGCAGAACAGCATACACGATAGATCCTATTTTACAGGACCTTAAAAGTAGAGGTATTCTGGGTGAGGTTGTTGTTATAAATTGTGGAGCAAATGGAGATTGTTCTGAAGAATTTAAGGATCTTATAATGGAGACTCTATGGGATAGGCAGGTTTTTTGGGTAACAACTACTAACAATAAACGTGCCAATGAATCCATTATTGAATATGCAAAAGGTCATGATAATCTTCATGTTATAGACTGGGGAACTATTTCCGAGGGACATGGTGAGTATTTTGCAGGAGACGGAATCCATCTTGGGGCAGCTGGAAGAGAAGCATATTATCAGGCTGTACTAGATGCCATATGTGATTACTATGTAGAAGAACTTGAAACACAAAAAAGTGAGCTTAACGCTCGCAAGCAGGAGCTTGAGGAAGAAAAGACACAGACAAATTAGAAGCTTTCGATGAGATGTAGATCATCTCGTCGAAAGCTTAATTTATAAAAAATAAAAGTCTTAAGGATTTCTTAATAATTAATATTATATTATGAATACAACATAGCACAGGATGTGAGTGTATTATCGCTTGTCATTTTTGTGAATACAGATATTATTGTGAAGGAGAACACTATGGAGAAAGTTATATTAGAATCAATGGATCTGTGCAAGAGCTTTGCCAACGAAGGTCATCAAAACCATGTATTAGACAATATAGACCTTAAGCTTTATGAGGGGGATTTTACTGTGGTTATGGGTTCATCAGGTTCAGGTAAATCTACACTTTTGTATAGCTTAAGCGGAATGGATGTGCCTACATCAGGTAAGGTTTATTACAAAGACAAGGAAATAACTGCCCTAAAGGAAAAGGATATGGCAATGCTTCGTTCTATGGAATTCGGCTTTGTGTTCCAGCAGGTGCATCTGGTAAGTAACCTTTCACTAATGGAGAATATATTGGTTCCGGGATATATGGATAAGGAAAAGACAAAGGCAGAGGTTAAGGAAAAAGCCTTAGAGCTTATGGAGCAGATGAATATAAGCGAGGCTAAGGATAGACTTCCTTCTCAGGTGTCAGGTGGAGAGGCTCAGCGAGCTGCTATAGCAAGAGCTGTTATAAACGAACCAGGAATTCTTTTTGCAGATGAGCCAACAGGAGCACTTAACCGTAAGAATACTGTAGATGTACTTAACCTTCTCACAGAGATTAACAAAAATGGTCAGAGTATTCTCATGGTTACCCATGACGTAAGAGCAGCCCTTAGAGGAAACAGACTTATTTATCTTGAGGATGGTAAGGTCTTAGGTGAGATGGAACTTCCTCCTTTCGATGAAAAGGATATTAAGAATCGTGAAATACAGGTCAATTCATGGCTTTCATCAATGCACTGGTAGAAGGGCGGTGCCATAATGAGAGAGATATTAACAGTAATAAAGGGAAACATTAGAAAGAATAAGGGTTCTTACATAAGTGTAGCTATTCTTATGTTTGTTGTATCTATTGCGCTTACCACAGCATTTTCTGTGATTTTTAATACTAACAAGAGAGATGCTGAGCAGATGGATTCAGTAGGCTTGGGTAATATAATGGCGGCTATAGATTATGAATATAATGGACAGCCTATAGATGAGTATTATGCCTTCTGCGATGAATTAGCTAATAAAATGCTTGCTGTAGATGGTGTTGAGAGCATAGACAAAATTCCTACAGTTATAATGAATATTGTGGATGTTAATGGTGAGGATGGAAATGGTTCCTTATTTGTCTATGATTATAAAAGTGAGTATCTAACATATAACATTTATGATGAAAATGATAAATTGTTAAAAGACTTTAAGCTTAATGAGGGAGAAATTATAGTACCAGTAAGCTTTAAGTCACTTTATAATACGGAGATTGGTGATGCGGTTACATTGGAGCTGCACGGTTGGGAACAAGAAAAAGAAAATTACCATACATACAAGATAGCTGCTTACATGGAAGATCCATATATGGGCTCTTCAGTAATGGGAATTAAGACCTTACTTCTTTGCGACGAGGATATAGCCAGCCTTTGTGAAAAGGACTTTACTAAGGAAGGTAATGCATTAATTCTTAGTGTTCATAAAAACAAAGAATCTAAGCTTACTGATGCAGAGCTTGAGGCAAAGCTTAATCAGGAGACATCCTATGCAGGATATACATGGATTACTTTAACTAAGACACAGGCATATAACTATATGACTATGATTACAAATATTTTCGTAGGTATATTGGTGGCATTTATTGTTATGCTGGTTGTGGCAACTATAATTGTTCTAAGCCATAACATAAGCAGTAGTATAGAGCATGATTTTGTGAATCTGGGAATATTAAAGGCTGTTGGAATGACTAACACCAAGATAAGAATTTCTATAATGCTTGGTTATCTCTTTGCAGGGCTTGTAGGAGTAAATATTGGTGTTCCAGTATCTATACCATTTATAGCTGCTATAAATAAGCTGATAAGGCCTGTTATAGGACTGTATCCGGAGAGTACACCGGCTTTATTAGAGACAATTATTACATTGGTTGTAATATTTGTTATAATTACTGTATTTATAGCTATAAAGCTTATTAAGATATCAAGAATCACACCTGTATCTGCTATAAATGGTGGAAGAAAGGATGTACATTTTTCCAGTCTATTCAAGCTTCCTATATCTAAGAAGGCTCTTGGTACATCACTGGCCTATAGACAGCTTGTATCAGGCAAGAAGCAGTACATAGGTGCTGTTCTTATAACAGCCATTCTTACACTTTTTATGGTTATGATAAGTGATATGTGCATTTATTTTAGCGATGAAAATAAAGTTAATGATATGTTTGCTCCGGTAGAGTATGATATGTACACCTATGCAACCCAAGATTCGGATTGGGAAGAAAAACTGGCTGATGCTGAGACTATAATTGCTAAGTATACTGATTACAAAAAGTTTATGTATACCTCTAAGTATGTACTCTTAAATGATACTCAAATTTGGTGTGGAATAAATAGTGAACCTGAATATATAAAAAATGTATATGAAGGAAGAACCTGCACCTATGATAATGAGATTGTTGTAACAGAATATATGACAGACAACTATGGTTTAGAAATTGGAGATAAGGTTACCATAAGCTTAGACGGTAAATCAGCTGATTACATAGTATCAGGATATTATCAGTGCACTAATGATGTAGGAAAGAATATTACCATGTCATTAGAGGGTTACTATAGATTGGTTGGAGAACCTGAGGAGGGTGACAGATTAAACTATGTCTATGACTTAGAGGATGATGAGGCAGCTGAAGCGATATATGAGGAAATAACTGCAAAATACTCAGAAGAAGAGGTTTATTTTGGCTATGATACTGATTTTTCAGGGGATGATGTAATAATATTTGCTTTATATGGAATTACAATCCTAATATATATATTATCAGGTATATTTATAGCCATTACAGTAGTTCTGGTATGCTCCAAGATATTTGCCAAAGAGAAGCAGGATTACGGAATATATAAAGCAATAGGCTTTACATCTGCTAAGCTTAGAAGACAGTTTGCTATAAGATTTGTAATCTGTGCCTGCATAGGAGCTATAATAGGAATTATATGTACATTATTATTCTCAGATTCATTATTAAGCTTAATACTTAAAATGTTCGGTATGTACAACTTTTCCTCAAGCTTAAATATAGCAGCAGCAATTATACCGGTGGTATTTATGTCTCTTATGTATTATCTGTTCTCCTATATAGTTTCAAAGAAGATGAAGAAGGTAACACCTAGAATATTGATTAATGAGTAACAATAATGACGTCAGATAAGATTATCTGGCGTCTTTTTGTGTTGTCATTTTCCTAGTTATTTTATATAAAGTGTGTTAAAATTCATATATTGGTATAAAGGAGAAGTAATTATGGACAAGTGGATAGTTTTAGGTATAGAAAAAACAAAAGATAAAGATCAAATAAAAAAAGCATACCGACGTAAGCTGTCTTCTGTAAATCCGGAGGATGACCAGGAGGGATTTATGGAGCTTAGAAAGGCCTATGATGACGCTATGTATGAGGCTGATAAAGAGGAAGATGATGCTTGTAAAGAGGTTATAGAGGAAGGAACCTTGCTGTACGAGTTTACAACTCTTTATAACGATTTTTATCTCAGAATAGATATAGAACAGTGGAAAAAGCTTTTTGAGAGGGACGAGTTTATGGCCCTTGATTCTTCGTGGGATTCTATGGTTGAGCTACTTCGTTTTATGATGAGTAAAAACTATCTGCCTCATAAGGTGTTTAAGCTTATTGTAAATACCTTTGATATTGTAGAAAAAAGGGATGAGCTTTTGGAACTTTTTCCTCCCAATTATATAGATTTTGTTATAAATAATGCTACATATGAGGATTATATTGATTATCAGCTTTTTGAAAGAGTGGATGACAAGGTGGATCAGTATATAGATGCATATTATTACTTTAACACTGCGGTTAGCAGAGGCGATATTGAAGCAGAGGCAAAGTATCTGGATATACTGGAAGGCCTTTACACAGTGCATCCATATGCAGAAATTGGCAGAATTCGTCACGAGATTCGAAAGATGAACAAGACTGTGGAGAATCTGGAGGAGCGTGCTACGAAGTATAATAAAGAGTTAGAAGAGCTATACGCTCGAGCAACAAAAGTTTTAAACAGATATCCTGATAATACTTTTATAATCGTTGCCTGTGGTGATATCGCAGTAGCCAGGGCTATGTACGATGAGGGAGAAGAATATTTCAATAAAGCTTTAGCGGCTGATGAGAACAATTATTCCATTAAGAGCAGGTTGGGAGATTTGTACCTTCTTAGAGGTGAAAATGAAAAAGCAAGAGATTTATTTATGGCTCTTTTGGATATCAACAATTACAACGATGGTGTCAGATATGGATTTTACAGAGCCAATCAGGCGCTGATAGAGGAATACAAAAAGCAGGTAGAGCTAGATACTGAGAATCAGGAACTTAAGCTAAAATTGGTATGGTGCTATTATAGAATACATTCTCCAAAGGAAGCCATTGAGGTCCTGGAGACCTTTTCTCCTACAGAAAAAAATCGTTGTGAGTACTATGATTTACTGGGAAGAGCGTATCTTTATTCTGAGAGATATGATATGGCAGTGGATGCATTTATAAAATGGGTTGATGCCATAAAGGGTATTTCTGAGGATGATGAATCTGAAAAGGCAGTTGAAAACAGGAGCAGATACAATTATGCAAACTATTATGTAGGACTTGCATATATTAGGCTTAAGGAGTACGACAAGGCAAGAGAGTATCTGAATATTGCCATAGAAAAGGAGCACAAGTATATTGAGTATGCTTACGAGGCAATGGGCGAGCTGGAGTACGAGTGTGGAAATTATAATGAGTGTATTAAGGTCTGTGAGTCATTGCTGGACAGTAATATAAATTATGACGCATATATGTACATAGCAAAGAGTAATTACAGATTAGACAACCTTGGGGCAGCTATAGATGCCTGTGAATCTGCTATTAGAATACATGAGTATTACTATGATCCTTATGTTCTTATGCTCAGAATATATTGGGAATGTCAGGCTTATGAAGAGGTTTTGGCTGTTGTTGAAAGATTTGACAGATTGGGTTATGAGCTGGATGACGTGGAGTACTATAAAGCAAGACTTTTGGCAAATGATAATAAATACCAGGAAGCTTATCAAAAACTTGTGAGAATTGTAGAGAAAAAAGATACTGAGGAAGCAAGCATAAAGGATAGAGATTACTTGGATGTATATGCTTTTGCTGCATATGTGTGTGAGCAGCTTGATGAAGAAGAAAAGGCATTAGATTATCTATACAAGGGTTTGGGAGAAGAACCTGGAGATCCATTTTTTACATACAGAATTGCAGATGTGTGTCATGTGTTACATCAATTTGAGAAGACAGTTCAATACTACGATATAATACTTGACATTTCCAGTGATGAATCCTATAGAAGAAGAGCATACCGTGGAAAAGCCGCAGCATATTGCTGTATGATGAAATTTGATGAGGCTAATAAAGTATTTGAACAGTGTGAGGAAGAATTCGGATTGTCGGGATGGAACATTATAGACCATGCAGAGCTTATGGTGCGAATGAACAATCTGGATGGAGCAGTAGCACTTTTAAGAAAATGTATAAATGAGCTTGAATACAGCGATTTTGTTCAGTCCTGTATAGGAAATCTTTGTTGCTTTTATGGAAATGAGGGCTATCTCGATGAAGCCTATGAGATGTTTTTGCTGGGTAATGAAAAAGACCCAGAAGATTATCATTTGTACAGGTCTATGGGGTATGTATACCTTGATCATAAAATGTACGACAAAGCAAAGGAATTCTTCTTAAAGGCTATAGAAATGGATGAAGCAAAGGATTGTTATACTGCGGGGCTTTATCTTCTTGCTGTTGCTGCAACAGATGACGTGCATAAGCCGGAGTATGAGAAGTACATAGAACTTGGCTTATCACAATTCGAAGGAGCAAACAGTGCATATGTATACAATAAAATGGTTGAATTTTATCGTGCCATAGGGGAGTACGATAAGGCTATTCAGTGTGCAAGAGATGCTATAGCATGTAAATTGGATAAGCTTAATTGTTTCTATGATAGTGCCGATGCATATTACGAGCTGGGCAACATTTACATGGATATGGGTATGTATGCTGATGCAGTAGATAACTACGAAGCAGCTCTTGCCATCTTTGGGCATCACAAGCAATTCGAGGACTGCTTGAAAGTCGCAGAGAAGAAACTTGAAGAAAGTAATCAATAAATATGGCTATATTTTTACAAAGAAAATAGGAGGGGGTTGTTGCCCCTCCCTTAAAATATGGCAATATAAGGTTTAGTAGTTGTTTGAAGTCTTGTTAGAAGTATTGTTCTTTGCATTGTTAGAACTGCTGTTTTTTGTGCTATTAGAAGTGTTGTTCTTAGCATTGTTAGAAGCATTGTTCTTTGTGCTGTTAGAAGTGTTGTTCTTAGCGTTGTTAGAAGCATCGTTTGAGTAGTTGTTTGTGTTATTTGACATAGTTTACACCATCCTTTCAAATATAGTATGAGCAAAAACTGAAAAAATAAACATTTTTTAAAAAAAAGAGGTTTAAACTTTAAAATCTTTATGGTATACTTATTGACAGCGTGGTGACGTCGCGCCATTTGACGTCATTACAATTTTAATGATACTTAGGAGGTAATATTAACATGGCAAACAAATGGGTATATTTGTTTAAAGAAGGCGATGCAAGCATGAGAAACCTTCTTGGTGGTAAGGGTGCTAACCTTGCAGAGATGACTAACATTGGTCTTCCTGTACCACAGGGCTTCACAATTACTACAGAGGCTTGTACTCAGTACTATGAGGACGGCGAAGTAATCAATGATGAAATTCAGGGACAGATTATGGAATACATCGATAAGATGGAAGAGATCACTGGCAAGAAGTTCGGTG
>SVED01000069.1 GCA_015057515.1 Lachnospiraceae bacterium | reverse complement strand
TAAACTAATCCTTTCATAACCATCTAAAGCATTTCAGGGCATATACTCTGCAATATAAAAATCATAATGTATAGCACATATTATATTCCATAATTTAATCCACATCAATAAAAAAGACGTTTCTATTAATTGAAACGTCTGCTCAAAAAAAATTCGCTTTATCATCATTCGAACTTGTGTTCTGTGTTATTTTGTGATATAATAATACCAGTAGCGTACAAGCTACTGGCAATCGTGTTACAGGGTGGTTGACCTTCATTCTTACAGAATGGAGGTGATGCTTATGAAGAACTTTAATTTCAGAGACTTAATGTCCTTTGGAATGTTCATTATAGCCTTACTGACATTTATGTATCATATATGTCACTAACATAAAAAATCTTCCCTGTACTTTGACCGAGACCGGGAAGATTTTTTTCTAATCATGGTCAACCACTCTGTGGCGATTGCCTTTTACAATTATATTATATCAAAAAATAAAAATATTACAAGGCATATCTATAGTTGATATTGTACTTAACATAGAAAGTTAAACTGTGATTACTTATTACTCTTTTTTCTCTCAAAACACCATTTTCCTAAATCAAGTTACTATCAATATATACTACAAATCCCTTCTTACTCACCTTATCCTCATTGTGAATATACCACTCAAAAGCTTCCTGTAACCCATCTTTCATTGATTTCACCTCTGGCATTAGCTCATATTGCTTGGACACGTCAAGATAATATTCATAGTTGTAAAAGCTGAAATAGTTGCGTTGCTCTATATCCTCATATACATTTACAAAATCCACTTCTTTTCCAGTTACTTCATAGCAAAGCTCTACCCAATGTTTTATGGATATTAACTCCTTATTTCCCACATTAAAAATATGCTGCAGTGGCTTGTTTTCAAGAATAACATCTATAAACCTACACAAATCGTGAATGTGGAAAAACTGAAGCTTCATATCGCCATCCTTCGGTAGGTAAAATCTTCTTCCTGCCAGTGCACAATCAAACACAAACGCCTCTCTATACACATTATTCATCGGACCATATATGTAAGGTGGTCTTATGATATAAGCATTTGGATTTCGCTTCATAAGCGTAGACTCTGCCTCAATTTTATCAGTTCCATATTTCCCCCAGAATTTATTCACCCCAGTCTCTGAGTTCTCTGTAAATGGTTGCGGAACATATTCCGGATACACAGCACTTGAGCTTATGAAAATGTAATCTTTGTAGTCTCCTAATCCATCAAGCAAAGCATCTACATCATTAGCAGTGTACCCAGTATCAATAACAACATCAAAGCAATAATCCTTAAGCTTATTTCCTAGATTGTGTCTATCGGCCTCTATTAACTTTACACCTTTTGATTGTTCTTTTGTGTTCCTGTTCAGTACATATACTTCCCAGCCTGCTGATACATAATATTCTGCAATGTATCTACTTACAAAAACTGTACCACCTGTTACTAGTATTTTCTTCATATTCCCCTCCGTAAATAAATCCAATTTTATGTATCTATCCTAACCATCTCTACAATACTCTTATTTCTATATACCAAATCATCTCTTTGAGTAAATCCCATCTTCTCCCAAAATCCATTGCCCTTTTCATTTTTATCAAAGACTACCAAAGCAACCTTATTAATACCAATGTCCTTCATTGCCACCACAACTCTATCAACTAACATAGATGCAATACCCTGTTTTCTGTACTCTTCTCTTACAGCGGTATGATATATGTATCCTCTTCTTCCATCATTTCCTGCCATTATAACACCTATGATGTTATTATTATCTTCTGCAACAAAACAAGTGTCGGGATTTCTGTTCAAAAATTTTCCTATACCTTCTCTAGAGTCATCTAGATTATTTAGTCCCATACCAGCACAAGATAACCATAGAGTATACACCTCATTATAGTCGGATATTTTCATTATTCTGATGTTCATATGGATATCCCCCTCCTAAAATGGATACTCTTCTCCTTCATTTGTTATAAATCTAGGTCCTGTTTTGTCGTACCTTTTTTCTTCAAACAACTTCCTTAATATCTCCGCCCCATCATAAGCTGATAATGGTGCCTGATTGTCAGGCTTACCATCTGTTCTAATCCAACCTGGGTGCACGCAGAATATGTTTATTCTCTCATCATCCTTGAATACATTTACAAGGTTCATAGTACCCATATTAAGGGCAGCCTTTGCCATACCATAATCGATTAGGTTTGAGCGATAACATTTGCTTATACTACCTGCTTCAGAGGTAATATTGATAACGAGAGACATCTCATCACCATTTACTAGCAAAGGATAAAATGCCTTGATAACCCTAAGCGGCCCCACTGCAGTTACATCCACTGTATGAGCGATATAGTCCAGATTTGTGTCGAAAAACTCCTTGTCGCAATCCTCAGAAACAGTAACAGCATTATTTATCAATAAATCAATATGGTCAAAATGTTCTTCTACCAAACCTTTTGCCATATTCACAGACTCTGTGCTACCAATGTCCATAACCACAGCATTAAGCTGAGCCCCATAAACTTCTTTCAAATCATTAAGCTCTTTTGACTCTTTTCTTACTGTAGCTATAACATTATCACCATTTTCAAGGTATCTTTGCACCATATTATATCCAAGTGCATAGCTCCTGCCAGTTCCCGTAATCATTACATTTTGTGCCATATAATCCCCCTATCACCACTAATATATTACTTACCAGCTACTATATTATTTAGCCATACTCCACTACGAACCATAAAGAAACCTATTATTGCCTTTAAAAGCTCCATACCTTGAACAATCAAAAACACTAAAGCAATTCCAAGCACTGTATGTTTGGAAAGAAATGTTGCCAGCGGAATAACGAGTGCCCACATAAACACGCTATCAAATATAAAGGTAATTATAGTCTTACCACCGGATCTAAGAGTGAAATAACACCCATGACAAAATGCACTTACCGGCATTATCAATGCTGATATAACTATAAAGGTTCTAGCTAATTCTTTGATACTTTCTTCTGTTTCGTATATATTAGGGAAATATCTTCCTACAATAATCATAATCGCAGCTATACCCACACAGCATATGACGCTAAAGAAAATCATTTTTCTCGCCACATCTCTTGCCTCATCTATAAGCCCTGCACCTAAACGCTGGCCTACAACTATGGCAATGCAAGAACCTAGCTGCACAAAAACTACATTGAACAGATTTGTTACTGTAGAGGAAATATTCTGTGCTGCCACAACATTTATACCTCTAACGGCATAACACTGAGCTATAACCGCTACACCACCTGCCCATAGTAACTCATTTATCATAAGGGGTGTACCTTTTACAAATATATCTCGCAATATATGTCTCGGTATTTCAAGACCACTGTAAGCACCCCTAATATACGGATTTTTCTCATGATGAGTATGAGTCCATATGAGAACTATGGTAAATTCTATAAATCTAGAAATTACCGTAGCTATGGCAGCACCTTTAACTCCCATAGCTGGTATATATCCCTCTATACCAAAAATGAGTATTACATCTAAAACAAGATTTGTAAGCATAGCTGCAACACCTGCTACCATTGGAACAAATGTGTGTCCCGTTTCTCGTATAGAATTGATATATGCCTGTCCAATAGCAAAAGGAATTAAACCTATAATCATAATCCCCAGATACTCTTCACCATATTTTAAGGCAAGCTCAATATTTCCCACATCCTGACTCTCTGCCAGATATAGATTAATAAGCTGGGTACCCGCAAATTTAAACAGTAAAACCGCAATGGTGGTAATTATAATAGTTGCATACATTTTATATCTAAATGCATACTTCTGCCCTTTAAAATCACCTTTTCCATAGAACTGAGTTCCAAATATTCCTGCTCCAGACACCGCACCAAATATGGTAATATTAAAAACAAATATGAGCTGGTTTACTATGGCAACACCAGACATCTGCTCCGTGCCTATCTTACCAACCATAATATTGTCCAGAAAGCTAACAAAGCTTGTTATGGCGTTCTGAGCAATCATAGGTACCGCAAGAAGTAATATGTATCTATAAAAGTTTCTGTCACCTATAAATTTTTTCTTAAAGTTCTTCCACATGGTAATTATCTCCTAGTTAAACACTTGCAGTTCTATTATAAAAATGTTGCAAAATATTTATTACAATTCACAATAATAGGGACATATATCCTCAAAATGTCCATCCTTCATTCTAAATCCCTTAGGTATCACACCCAATTGTGTAAAACCTAATCTCTCATAAAGATGTCTGGCGTGGATATTTGTAGCAACCACCGCGTTGAATTGCAACACACCAAAGCCATGAGCCCTACCTTGCTTCATGCAATCAAGAACCAGCTTTTCGCCTATATGTAAACCTCTACTGCCTGAACTAACTGCATAACTGGCATTACAGATATGACCACATCTGTCAATATTGTTGGGATGTAATATGTAAAGTCCATATACCTTATCAGTAGACTCATCTACAGCTACTCCAGTATAGGTTTGAGAAGCAAAAAACTCTCTTCCGCTATCTATGTTAAGAAGCTCTTCCTGCGGAAAAGCAATTCCCTCTTCTACTATTTCGTTCCATATCTGTATCATATATGCCAAATCTTTTTCTTGATATTCACGTACTATGATGTTCATATAAATATGCTCCTATCTTATAAACTATCTGCCCACTACACTTAGGTTTTTTTGTACTTATCAAATTATATTACCCAATCATTAACTTAATCTTACTGTACATAGCCTCTCCCAGTTTCTTATGATTCTCCGCATCCATATGTATATTATCAATTAAGGAAGCTTCTGCGTATTGAGCCCCATCCATAAATTCTATCTTATATTTCTCGCATACTTTTTTAAGTTCTCCTGCTACAAGCTTTGACTCTCTTACGCTTGCCTGGTCAAACTCAGTTGCAAATGCTCCACCGTTTGTTACCATCTCGTCTCTAATTAAAATTGGTGAAACAACTAAAATCTCTGGAACATTAAATCTCTCCCACATATCCTTATCAAGAATTATCTTAACACACTCCTCTATTCCCTGAGCGATAAAGCTTGCTTTACAAGGAAATATATTCTTTAGCTCATTAGTTCCAAGCATAAGAATCACCATATCCACTGGCTTATGGGACATTAGAATCATCCTAAGACCATTTATAACACATCTTTCTGGCATAAATGGGTCAATGCTAAGTATAGTTCTACCATTTAATCCCTCTTCTATAATCTCATGCTCTGGCATAAGCTTTGCCAAAACCGTTGTCCATCTTTTTTTATGCCTAAAACCATCCACAGGATCGTAGCCCCAGGTGTTACTATCTCCGATACATAAAATGCGCATAATAATTCTCCTCTACTCCCCTTGCTTCTTACCGGTAAGATAATACACAGCAAGGGCTGTTCTATGTGACAAATTCTCCTTTGCCAGTATAGATGTAATATAGTTCTTAACTGTTCCCTCACTGATAAACAGCTTGTTTGCTATCTCCTTATTAGACAGACCATCCGCAACAGCCTTGATAATGTCCATCTCTCTGGCAGTATAGCCCTCCTCGCTGAAGCCTGCTGGCTTTACCTCACTATTCTTTGTAAGACTCTCTAGGATATTCTCCTCCATAACACCAGTTCCATTGTACACCGACTTAATCATCTGCTTCAAATGCTCCGGCGTATGGTTCTTAATAAGGTATCCCTTAGCACCGTTTTTAAGAGCACTTTGAACCAGCTCGTCATCGTCAAAGGTTGTTAATATAAGCACCTTCCCTAAGTTATTATCAACTATGTATTTTGTAGCTTCTATACCATCCATCTCAGGCATCTGAATATCCATAAGAAATATGTCAGGAGCGTTTTCCTTTGCAAGGTCTATGGCTTCACGACCATTCGAAGCACAGCCAATAACCTCAAATTCCTCATCTACGCTTAGAATAATCCGCATTCCATCTCTTACGAAATCACTATCATCTGCAATTATTACCTTTATCTTCTCCATACCTTACCCCTCATTAATTGGCAGCAGCATATTTATTGTAAAACCTGCTTCTGTATCAAAATTTAACACACCATTTACTTCTCTAATTCTTCGACGCATTCCTGAAATTCCCATGCCATCTTCTATTTCCTTACAACCCATACCATTATCAGATATGCTACACCTAATCATTTGGTTCAATACATGAATCCTTATCTCTATCTTAGTACATCTGGCATATTTCATAGAATTTGATATAGCCTCATATGCGTTATCAAGTATAATCTCTAAATACTTATCAGGAACAGTAGCCAAATCCCCCTCTGTTATAAGACTGGCCTCAACACCCTTTGAAATGCAGTCCTCACAAAGCTTTTCTAGCTGAATGGTTGCAAGTCTATACTTTTTAGGTCTTTCCTTCCTTAGAATTGCGCGAATCTCATCCATACCGGTTCTTAGCTGGTCAATAACGCCCTGTATCATCCTCTTAGAGGTGTCTGGCTCCTTATCCATTATAACCTTTATGGCCTCAAGCTGATATACGGAACCATTAATATTATGTCCCAGCTTATCATGCAAGGTCTGTGAAAGCTGTGCCCTTTCTTCTAACAGCTGATTCTCTGCCTGCAGAAGTCCCTTTTTCATCTCCTCCTGCATCTGGTGCTCCTTTTGATAAATGTTTTTCTTAAGGAGTTGTTCAGATATGTTATCCTCAACGGTTTGCTTACGGTAGGATTCCACTATAAAGTCGTGCTGGATATGTATGATTCCTATAAATATACATATTAGCAACCTTACATGAGAGTTAATATCATTATCTATAATACCGAATACAACTGGAGTAAAATACCATATAAACCCTGGCTGTATATGTGAGATAATATCATATGCCAGACATACTCCCAATAAAACAAACGCTTTATCTATGTACCTAATTAATATAATCAACAAAACTATGCACACTGCAATATATAGCCATCTTTGCACCTTATCAAATAGCTGAACCAAACAAAAACAGCCTATCAGAAGCGCCAAAAGCAGGAGCACCATTCCAGATGCTCCTGTTAGAACTGACTGAGATAAAACAATATATAATTCCAGGGCAATAAGTAGAATAATCTTTACTGCCAAAAAGTAATTTTCTCTAAGCTGTTCTGACATTTTTTCTTATCCTATGCTTCGTTTTTATGCTTCATTTTCCTTAAGCTTAAGACCAACACATCCCAAGCACAAAGTTATAATAAGATATGCTGCCGTAACGCAAATTACCATAGAGTAGGCTTTGCTGTCACCTACGAACACCATCTCAACTGCATCCATAAACCAGCGATGTGGCATAATAGCAGACATAGCCTTAAGCGACGTTGTAGTATCGTCCATTGGGAAATATAGTCCTGAAAGCAGTGCTGAAAAATTCCATACCATGAATGCAGCAAAATTAGAACTCATTACATCCCCTATTAGCACTCCCATTACAAAGCTTATTGTACCAAATATTATTCCTAAACAAAAGATAATAAATAGAAAACTCGCCGGACTCATTCCAAAATCTATATCCTTAATAAATAGCATACTAACACCTGTAACTATACTCTGACCTACAGCCATCATAATAGTTATAATAAACTTAGAGAATAAATACTCCCACTTTGTTACCTGAGAAAGCATAACTCTGGTATATACCTTGTTGTTTTGCTCCTCAATAACTGTATGCGCCACACAAACTCCACAGAATATGAATCCTAATGTAATTACAGCAAAGGCATAACCCATATTCTGTTTTTGGCTAAACTGCTTATCGGTAAAAGCACGCTGACCTTTTCCGCCTACATTTACTATGTTTTTTTCAGGAATGGAGTTATCCATATCATTTAACAATGTTAAAGCTTGGGCAGTGTCACCATTAGCTATCCCTACAACCTGGTTAACAGTAGCTAATGAATTTTTCAAATCCTCTACAAAGAGCTCATACCTTTCATCATCAGATGTGGTAAAAAGAAGTACTGCTGCTTCATATTTTCCTTCAGACACAGCCTTATCAAAATCTTCTTTTAGATACAATATAGTACCAGTTCTGTCGTCAAAAGCATCCTTTTTCGCCTGTTCCTCAACCTCTTCATCAGTCATATGGCTAACATCGCATCTACACACAGAATACATTCCTGTGGCAGCAAGCTTATTTAAGATATACTCTGAAAGTTCTGTTTGTGCACCATCATAAACCTTTACAACAAATCTTGAAGTGTCACTTTCATAAATAGCTCTCTCTTCACAGCTTGAAAGTTCTATAATTTCTTTAACCCCTGAGCCTTCATCTCCCACTATGCTATAGCCTGACTTAACGGATAGAATCATAGTTGACAATATAGGAGTTACAAATAGGAAGAACAGAAAGCCCTTATTCCTAAGTAATATCCTTATGCTCATTTTAAGTAATGCTACTATTCTATTCATGCCTTTCCTCTCTTTCTTAATCCATCTGCCACCATAGCTATTATGGAACAACTTACAGTAATAATAAGAGCGTATATAATACCACTTGCAATGTATTCACTCTCACCCATACATGAATTCTCAACTAACGCTCTAGTCATGTGATATATAGGGGAACCAAGCTTAATATTATCCGGCATAGATGAAAACATATATGTCTCAAAGCTTCCACCGCATTCTCCCATTAACCACACAGTTATGAATAAAGTTATTATGGTAATTGCCATATTATCGAATATTTTTACCAGCATAACTCCGTAGGCAGAGCTAGCAACTATATTTAATACCAAAAGTAATATCGCAATCAATATAATGCCCCAGCTAATCTCGTACATTATAGCAGACAGAATTGTAGCTATACCTATACATACAATTGTTGTCAATATTACAGGAATAAGTAAGCTCATATAAAGGTTAAAGCCTGACAACGTAGACACCTGATATTTTCTTGATATACCATTCTTTTTCTCACTAGCTATCACTCCAATGGCACATATTATACCAAACCAACTAAGAAAAACACTGTATGCTATACCGTAATAGCTCTTAGAATCTATATCTGGCATATAAGGGATGTTTTCCACTGGAATAGTTATGTCTTGGCTTGACATATCCTGTGCCATGGTCTGAAGATTCATATTTGTTATTTCAGAAAATACATTATGCATAAAATACTCAAGAGTTATTCCCTCAACCTTATGGTCCTCGCTTTTGTAAATGGTATATGTATCCTCACTAAATTCAACAAATACAGCTACATCTCCATCTTTAAGAATGTTCTCTGGATTCTCCTCTGCGTATTCTACAAAAACTAATACCGACTTCTTCTCCAGATACCTTTATAACAGGCATATATTCAGAAAATGTACTTTCATCCGCAAAACTATAACCAACTGAAAATGTCTCCACATCCTCATATGACTTTAGCAATTCATTAAATGCACTTGCCAAAATCCCTGTTATTAAAAGTGGACCCAAAATCAGCACTGCAATAGCCCATTTATTTCTAAGCATTAGCTTAAAATTGTTCTTAATTAAATATCTAATCATCCTTTTCTCCTCACATTACTCTGCGTAATCTCTAAGCTTCTTGCCAGTAAGTGTAAGGAATACCTCCTCTAAAGTGATATCCTCATCACCCTTAGTTACCAGTTTCTTTAGCTCCTGACTTGTTCCACAGGCAATTATCTTTCCGTTGTCCATAATAGCTATTCTGGTACAAATAGCTTCAACCTCTTCCATATAGTGGCTTGTGTAAATAACTGTTGCCCCATTCTTGTTGGATTCCTTAATCTTATCTAAAATAAAGTTTCTGGATTGTGGGTCAATTCCCACTGTAGGCTCATCAAATATGAGAAGATTAGGCTTATGACCTATGGCACAGGCGATATTAAGTCTTCTCTTCATACCACCTGAAAAATTCTTAGCAAACTCATTCTTTCTCTCAAGAAGTCCAACATATTCTAAGGAATCATCTATTGCCTTCTTTAATTCATCACCTTTTAGTTCATACAAGGAAGTGAATAATTCAACATTCTCCCAAGCCTTAAGATTACCGTGGATGGCAAGCTCCTGTGGAATATAACCAAGCTTATGGATAACCTCCTTCTTCTGCTTACGGGGATCCTTGCCTAAAAACTCTATGGAACCTGCAGTAGGCTTTACTATGGAACAAATCATGTTCATGGTAGTACTTTTACCCGCACCATTAGGTCCTAAGAGACCGAATATTTCTCCCTTTTTAATTTCAATATTTAGATTATCAACAACTGCTTTGTTGTGGTATTTCTTTGTTAAATCTGCGGTTTTTAAAATAATATCTGACATGTTTTTCTCCTTTAATATTTTTATTTTGTGTATGTAATCATAGTTTCTGTGATTATAATAGCAATTTTGCATGTGCGGTAAAAGTGAAAAAAGAACTATTTAGAATATGACTTTAGTCACATTTTAAATAGTTCTTCTTTATCAATATACCAAAAGGGTTTTTTAATATATTTATAACGAAAAAACACTCCCTGTTGATATGTACTCTATTTTATCTCCAAGGATTTTCTTCATAATCTTATACACCTTAATCCCAGTACAGTGACAAGTATAATACATTGTTTCTCCATCATTCAATCTATCTGCAATTCCATTTATCAATGCGTCACTTTCTCTCTTACCCGAACTAGGATTATATAGATGAAATCCTGCTACAACAGAATATAATTTTTCGTTAATTATTTTCTCTGCTTTATCCTTAATATTTACTATACCTGCATGAGCACAACCTGCAAATAATAGCTTTTTGTCACCTTCTGTGATAATCAAGTTCTGTTCGTGCCTAAAATCATCTTTTTTCATCTTTCCATCTATCTGTGCATATAACTTTTTATTGGCTTTTGTAGGAAACATGTGTGTATCAATATCTGAAAATAGCATCAGCTCATCATCTATTACTGTTCTACTATCTGTAAGTACTACTTGTGAATGATTCTTAAGTGAGCTATCAAGTACTACGTTAAATAGTAACCCCAGCACTTTTATCTTGTGGCTGTCGAACGCATTCCTTCTAACATATACTTTAGCAGTATTATTATTCTCCAAGAAAAGCTTCAATGCACCGCCATGATCTGCATGTCCATGGGATATAATTACTGTATCTATCTGAGCTATGTCTACACCTAGTTTCTTTGCATTTTCTAAAAATAGTCCATTAGACCCCAAATCAAATAGAACTTTATGCTTTGAAGTTTCAATATATAAGCACAAACCATGCTTATGACTATATTCAGGAGAAACTGATGTATTTTACACCAATGTTGTTACCTTTATCATATGTATCGCTCCTATCTTGTTTTAACTGGTCATATTTATAATATACTAATTAATTTCATCAGTCCGCCGGACATTAACGCAACTATCAAGCCGAGCACGCAGCCTTTAATGAATCCTCGTGTATGAAACCAAGGATTATTATACTCCTTTTCCATATCCTCTGTTCCCGGAATTCTTATTTTCCTGCTGTGGCAGGCAATACCCCAATCCAAAATAATTAAGTCATATAAATTAACAGCTAGAAATATTATAAACACATGCAGAAATGTGTCTAAGAAGCTTCTACATCCGGAAAAATATGCCACTACTGATAGCACAAGTACAAATGCAATAATTGCCAACAATTTCTTTTTTATATGTCTTTTTTCCTTCTTCTTTATCTTATCCTTATATTGTGATAGAGATTCAACTCTTTTGATAATCTCTGGAGGAAAATCCATTACCCAATTGATAGGATCTTTATATAGTGATGGCAACACCATTAATGTAAACAATATACAACAAACAACACACTGAACAAATAAAACCATATCAATCCCTCCTTACTTCTTCGCTATCATACAACAGATAGGTGCAAGCTTACTTCCAACTCTATCATATTCCATAACCTTAAATCCATTATTTTCTATAAACTTCTTAAATTCATCATTTGTAGGCTTGATAA
>SVED01000068.1 GCA_015057515.1 Lachnospiraceae bacterium | reverse complement strand
ACTTGTGATCGTACGCCTTCAATGTGATTCTCATAATTTGACTTGCCATAAAAAAAGCCGCCTCCTTTTCGCACTTATTAGTAGTACGACAAGTGGTGACTGTACAACTTTCCCGTGTGTGTCGTAATGATGAACATTCCAATCTCACACGTCATCTCCGCCCCTTGACGGATGGTATTAAGTACAGTGACTTGTCGCCAGTTATCTTTAATTGACATTCGCTCCACGAAAAACCCGCTTAATTCCTTAAGCGACAACCTCCGCTTCCACGCTATCAATGTCACAGCAAGAATGATTATATAACATAAGCAACCATTATGCAAGAACTTTTTTTAAAAAGTTTTCACAAAATGATTGCTTACATTTTTTCTTTCTATATATAGTGTTTTGTGTTATTTTCAACCGATTATATAGATGTAGAATTTTTATATGCTATCTATAAAGGGTATTATTATCATCAGTCATTGAAGAAGTATTCTGAGCTATATCATTTACCTGAGTCATATTGCCAAACACTAAATCGTTTGATGCTGACATAGGCATCGACTGAGATGGGGCAATAGGCATAGCAGATAATTTCTTGTTATGCTTAATATCCTTAATAAGAAATACAATACCACCAACAAACAATGCTCCGATAATAATTATGTATGTAATAGCTGTATTCTTAGTAGTAGTGGTGTCTATTGTTAAGTGAAGAGCCTTATAACCATTTGCAGTAGTTGCCCCCATAGAAACTAATGCCTGAGTATAATAGGAATCTATTTCTGAATTGATTGTGCTTACTGTTCCCTCAAATTTTACCGGAGATGGAAGAAACATTTGATATCCTTCAAGATAGTTCCATGTACCATTTATAATGTCATCTATTTTTTCGTAATTTTTATTTCCTTTTACAGTCAAAGACATGATGGTGGTATCGTCAACCCATACTATACAATACTTTTTTGTTCCCGCTGGAATAAAACCGTTAATCTTGTATTCTGTTTCTGCATACCAGTCAAATACGCCATCTACATTGATACTTACGTAATCTCCTTCTTCAGGTGAGTCACCCTCTAAAAGCATCTCATTCACATCCTTTGGTTTACCAAAGCACATTGCATGAGTAGCAATATATATAGCAAGGATAACTCCTGTTACAAGTATCCACATAATATTGCCAGCTATAGACTTCTTACCTGTGTTTTTTGCTGCCATAATTGTAATCCTCCCTTAAATAAAATCCTTACATCGACGTATTATAACAATATTCGTTAAAAATAGCAATAAAAAAAGGTGTACCTCTTATTATAGAAGATACACCTTTATATTTACTGTAACAATTTGTATATAGCAGGTTCCACTCCAAGGAAATTGCACATGTCAGTTGCCTCTTTTAAAGAACGCTGTCGTTTTTCTTTGCTTACGTTACTTTTCACTGCACGAATAAGTATATTTTTCGGAGAATGAGCCATATCTACAAATTCCAGAAGCTGAGTCTTATAACCACGGTACTCCAACATAGTACCCCTCAGTGCATCTGTAGCAAGGGCAGCTGTTCTCTCCTTAATAATGCCGTATTTCATCATAGGTGTTAAAGTTTCGCAAGAGATGCTTTTATTCACCTCATGCTGGCAACATGGCACTGATAAAATGTATGTGGCCCCCCAATTAACTGCATTGTACAAAGCATAATCCGTAGCAGTATCGCAGGCATGAAGGGTAACTACCATATCAACAGGATAATCTGTTTTGTAGCCATTGATATCTCCCAATTCAAAATGAAGCCCTTCATAACCGTATTTTTTTGCAGTGGAATTACATTTCTCTATGACATCCTTTTTAAGATCAAGTCCAACTATGTGAGCCTTCTTTCCCTTAAGCTCTACAAGGTAGTAATAAATAATAAATGTCAGATATGATTTTCCACAGCCAAAATCTATTATGTATATTTCATCACCTTTATAATCCTTTAGTACATCGTCCACCATCTCAACAAATCTGTTGATTTGTTTGAACTTGTCATACATAGAATTAACTACTTTGCCGTCCCTCGTAAATACACCCATATCCACCAATGGTGGTATGACCATTCCTTCCTTAAGGATATAATTCTTTTGTCTGTTATGAGTTTCCACTTGTCCCGGAGCAAAAGGAATGGGACCTCCTGCCAGTTCCTGTCTGCTTATAATACCAGCTTCACCCCTACTTATTTTTCGGGTATTACCCAAACTGGCTATGTGTCTTGTGTTTGATAGAAGTTTTCCTGATTTCGATAATTTAAATGCCACTTCCTTATCAGAAAAAAACATGTTCATCTGCTTGAACTTATCAGGGAAAAACTCCATCAGCTTATCCACTGCACAATCTGCGTCCACATTTTGCATAAATACCTGTTTTTTAGTATAAGTAGCAAACTGATACATTGGCTTACTCTTGATAAAGATTCGCCTTACCCCCACCTTGTTATATTCGTAGGCTTTGTCCACTTTATTGCTGATAACAATTTTTTCCGGCTCATCCTCAAATACATTATTTAATTGTTCTAGTAGTAAAAGATTATTCTCCACAGTATATCCTCACATACAAACAAAGCTTCCAAACAGAAATTTCAACAAGAACTTATTACCCCATCCATTACACTTTCAATAGTCAATTATATTATCTAAGAATACCACTCTCGTCTATTATATTAATAATATCCTTAAATTCTTCACAGGTCTTGGTAAGTGCAAATCTTACATAGCCCTCACCCAAACTTCCAAAAGCTGTACCCGGTGTTACAAATATGCCGGTTTTTTCAATTAGAGCACTGCAAAACTCCATACTGGTTTTAAACTTAGGTGGTATCGGAGCCCACATAAACATAGTGCCCTGACAATCCGGAACATCCCATCCAATATCCCTAAGTCCCTGACATAGTGTGTCACGTCTTTCCTGATACTTAAGACACTGTTCCTTTACTGGCTCAAGGGGACCCGTCAAAGCTGCAATACCCGCCATCTGTGTAGGTATAAATATACCAAAGTCAAGCTGAGAACGAAGAAGTTTAAATGCATCTATTATATCCTTGTTACCTACACAAAAAGATATCCTTGCTCCAGTTAAGTTAAAGGTTTTTGACAGGGAGAAAAACTCCACTCCCACATCTTTTGCCCCTTCATGTTCCAGGAAAGAACCACCGTACGCGCCATCGTAAATTATGTCAGAGTATGCATTATCGTGAATGACTATAATGTCATATTTTTTTGCAAAAGCAATAAGCTCGTCATATACCCTCGGAGGAGCTGTAACGCATACAGGATTCATAGGGTATGACATAATAATGTACTTTGCCTTTTTTGCAATCTCCTCCGGTATCAAATCAAAATCTGGCAAAAAACCATTTTCCTCGAGAAGGGGATAAAAATATATGTCTGCTCCCGCAAGAAGAGATCCCGCCTCAAATATAGGATATCCCGGGTTAGGACACAATACTACATCTCCAGGATTGCAAAGGGTCATACCGATATGACCTATACCTTCTTGGGAACCATTTACAGAAGTTACCATATCCTCTGTAATCTCTACTCCAAACCTTCTTTTGTAATAAGAAACAACTGCCTTAGTAAGTTCTGGTAAATCTCTCAAAGAATACCCAAAATTCCCTGGTTTCTCCGCAGCTTCTAAAAATGCTTTCTTCACATGTGGAAAAGGTTCAAAATCCGGTGTACCCACGGATACATTTATAACCTTTCCTCCTCGTGCTATAAGCTCATTTTGTTTATCTTTCAAATCTGCAAAAATGCCCGTCTGAAAAAGTTCTAATCTGTCTGCAAATTTCATATCTATATCTCTCCTTAATTAGAGCAGTGGGGCTGCCAGCTTAAGTAGACTTTGACCAAGCCTCTTTAGACCGCTCGTTTTTTGTATCTCTTCAAGAGTAACCTCATCACACAACGTCAAAGTATGCTTGAAATCCTCTTTAATTTCATATATTGTTCCAGAATTAAACATCCACACACCACACTCAAAATGCAGATAAAGGCTTCTGTAATCAAAATTTATTGTGCCCACTGTAGCCACCGTATCATCCATAACCACGGTTTTAGCATGAACAAAGCCAGGAGTATATTGATATATCTTAACTCCAGCACTGATAAGTTCATAATAATATGACTGGGTAACCATATACACAAGCTTCTTGTCAGGAACACCCGGGGTTATAATCTTAACATCGATGCCACTTTTTGCCGCAAGGGTTAAGGCTGTAATCATTTCATTATCTATTATAAGATATGGCGTCATAATATACACGTAATGTTTTGCCTTATTTATCATATTTAGATATATATTTTCTCCCACAATTTCATCATCTACAGGTGTATCTCCATAAGGCAATACATAACCATCTGAATATATTGGGGTTTTCTTGTATTTCATTGGGGTGAACTTAGAGTAATCTTCCTCCTCTTTTGTGAGCATCTTCCATGTCTGAAGGAACATGAGGGTAAGATTCCACACAGCTTCACCTTTAAGCATAATACCCGTGTCCTTCCAGTGACCAAACTTGCTTCCTATATTAATATACTCATCTGCAAGATTGATTCCCCCCGTAAATCCCACGTAACCATCTATAACAGTAATCTTTCTGTGATCTCTATTGTTATGTCTTGTACTCACTATGAGATGTGCAGGATTAAAAGGCACCACCTTAATACCATAACCTGTCATCTCCTTAATAAATCTGGAAGGCAACCACATGGCACAGCCAAGGTCATCATAAATAAGTCTTACATCCACACCTTCTTTAGCCTTCTTCTTTAACACAACCAGTACCTTTTCCCACATGATACCCTGCTTAATAATGAAGTACTCCATAAATATGAAATGCTTCGCCTTCTCAAGTTCTTCGATTAATGTAGCAAAATTATCCTCCCCTAAAGGAAAATATTTTATTCCTGTGTTTTTATATACCGGATACCCTGCAGTCTTAGATATATAAGTTGCCTGAGCACTGGCACTCTTGCTAAGTTCCTTTATTTCCTTTTGATTCTCATCATCCTTTGGCATATACTTGAAGGTATTTAGGTGATTCTCCAAGGCCTCCTCAATGAATTTAAGTCTGGTACGATTACCAGCCAATTCAATGTATAGTATTCCGCCAACAAGAGGGGCAGCTAATATAACAACTACCCATGCCAGCTTGTAGGCAGGATTTTCTTTTTTATTTATAATATAAAGCACAGCAAAAACACTGAGTAAAAGGGCAAATACTCGCCAGGAAAAAATGTATTCTTTTAATATTGCATAGAACAAGAATATAACCGCCACCTGCAATACTAAAAGTAGGAAAAGAATAAGAACCTTTGACACAAAGACCTGCTTAAACTTGTCCATAGAACCTATATTTGATTGTTTAGTTTTTGTTTTCCCCATACCAAACACCACCTTTTTAAGTTCCTTCTCCCATGTACAGTTGTTTGTCTTCAAAATATACCTTATTTGATATTATCTACAGTATATACCCTATTTATCGTTTATTTAGACCATCTTCCAGAGGCTCCACAAGGTAGCACAAGACCACTCTCTGTAACAGGAAGTCCTATCTCCTGTGATTCCACCCTTCCCCCAAACTTTGTTTTTACCTCGGTAGATATCATATATGTAAGAACTGCCGGTGCCAAACCTGTAGTATATGAATTCACCAAGAAAAATAGCGGATCATCACTGAGCAACTGAGAAGTAAGTGCTATAAATGGATGTATCTTCTCCTCCAGCTTCCATATTTCTCCCTTGGGACCTCTTCCATACGATGGTGGATCCATAATTATGCCGTCGTATTTATTTCCTCTTCTAATCTCTCTTTCGACAAATTTTACGCAATCATCAACAAGCCATCTTATTGGCGCATCACCAAGTCCTGAGGATACAGCGTTTTCCTTTGCCCAAGTCACCATACCTTTTGATGCATCTACATGAGCTACCTTTGCTCCCGCTTTTGCAGCGGCCAAGGTGGCTCCTCCTGTATATGCAAAAAGGTTTAGCACTTTTATCTCCCTGCCTGCATTTTTTATTTTTCCCCCAAACCAATCCCAGTTTGTAGCCTGCTCAGGAAAAAGTCCTGTATGTTTAAATGCAAAGGGCTTTAGGTTAAAAGTAAGTTCCTTATACTCTATACTCCACTGCTCAGGAAGTTTCATAAACTCCCACTCTCCACCACCATTCTTACTTCTATGATAATGGCCATTGAGCTTATTCCAAGCCGGATTCTTCTTCGGTGTACTCCAAAGCACCTGTGGGTCAGGTCTAAGCAATATGTAATCGCCCCACCTCTCCAGCTTCTCACCATCTGCGCAATCTATTATTTCATAATCCTTCCAATCACTTGCTATCCACATATTATCTCCATCTTCTAAAAAAATACTACTGTCTACTTATAAATTGTAACCTAAGTTTTTCCATTCTCGGCCAAGGTTGTATACCTCATTATATATTCCCCAAAAATAATAGTCAACCACCTGCCCATATCCCATGATGAGAACAAAAAAAGGATTAGTAACCATAAAGTGGCTGCTGACCAAAAAACAGGACCACTTCTCATGGTCCTGTCGGTTATCTTTTTTCAATTGGAATATATTCTTTATGTTCACCCACAAATTTGTAGGCTGGACGAATGATTTTTCCGTTATTAACAAGCTCTTCCAAACGATGAGCTGACCATCCTGATATTCTTGAAATAGCAAAGATAGGTGTAAAAATCTCAATAGGAAGCTTAAGCATAGTATATACAAATCCACTGTAGAAATCCACATTTGCACTAACCGCCTTGAAGGTCTTTCTCTGCTTTCCAATAAGCTCCGATGCGATACGCTCCACTCTTTCGTAAAGAGCAAATTCGTCTTCTAGATTTTTTTCCTCCGAAAGCATCTTAGCATACTTTTTAAGAATAACAGCTCTAGGATCTGACTCACTGTATACTGCATGACCCATGCCATAGATAAGTCCTGACTTATCAAAGCCTTCTCTATCAAGAAGAGACTGAAGATACTCGCTTATTTCATCCTCATTTTCCCAGTCTCTTACATGTTCTTTAAGGTCATTAAACATCTGTTGAACCTTTAGATTTGCTCCACCATGTCTTGGACCTTTAAGAGATCCAAGGGATGCTGCTATAGCTGAATATGTATCTGTTCCTGAAGATGTAAGAACGTGAGTTGTAAAAGTTGAGTTATTTCCACCACCATGCTCAGCGTGAATAACAAGACACACATCTAATACCTTTGCTTCTAAATCAGTATATTTCCCGTCAGTACGAAGAAGTCTTAAAATATTCTCCGCTGTGGAAAGTCCCCTTTTCGGTCTATGTATAACCAAACTCTTATCCATATAGTAATGTCTATATGCCTGATATCCGTAGGATGCCATAACAGGGAACTGAGCAATGAGCTTTAAGCACTGTAAAAGTACATTCTTGATGCTAGTATCATTTGCTTCACTATCATAGGAATATAATGTCAGTACACACTTTTGAAGCACATTCATCATATCCTTGCTTGGAGCTTTCATAATAACATCTCTGTTAAATGACTCTGGAAGTTGTCTAAGTTCCTCTAGAGTTTCTACAAAAGCCTCCAGTTGCTCCTCTGTAGGCAATTTTCCAAAAAGAAGCAAAAATGTTGATTCTTCAAAACCATAGCGACTATTTCTGAAGCCCTCTACCAATTTCTGTATCTCATATCCCTGAAAATATAACTCTCCTGGTATAGGAGTTCTCTCACCATCTTGAACCTTGAAGCCCATTACATCAGACACTTCAGTAAGTCCTGTTAAAACTCCTCTTCCGTTTGAATCTCTCAATCCTCTTTTTACATCATATTCCTCGTAAAGATTCTGATCAATCCTTCCCGAATCATTACAAAATCCTACGTATTCATCTAACATCTTGTCTAAATTAAATTCTGCCACTGTTTCATCTCCTTTTGAATACGTTTTTATATCAAAGGAAGAATCCCCTAATGGGAATCCTTCCATATATCAATCTAGTTTGGGTCATAGGTATATGTATATTCATCTATTATGTCAGTTTCATAATCAGCATAGGCTGTTATACTATAATATGCTTCATCTAATACCCACACATGATAACCAATATAATAATCTTCAGCTACATCTCTAGAATAATCTTCACCTAAGTCACCATACAAGTCAGTAAATGAAGAACCAGGATCACCAATTTTTATTCCACCTGGGAATACACACTCTAATCCCATATAATCCTTTTCAGCACTAATAGTTGTGATAATACCATTCACCGGAAGTATGGCATTACCTGACCAGTTTTGGATACTCACACTTATCCTGTGTCCATCCTTTTCCATATAAGTCGTTTCAGAAGAATATCCTGTAATGTAATCACTGGTTGCTGTATCAAGCTTCCATCCATTTGCTGTAAGCTCTGATACAGGAACAGGCAACTGATAATTTACTCCATCAATAGTAAGTATATTATCAAATCTGTCTGTACTTGGACCAGATGGGGCTACATAACCACTGTGCTCAACAGGTGGCTCTGTACTTATATCACTAGGACTTGCTGAAAATCCTTCCGGAAGAGCTGAGTTAGCCATAGATATGGTTCTAAGCTTGCCATCAAGATTGAACTCTAAGTCCATTCCATCATCCCACGAATCACCGGCATAATCCAAAGCAGTGTAATCATCCCCATCATAGAGATATTCTGGTGCACCAAAGGCTTTTCTTACATCATCCTCGGTTGCTTCAAGAAGCTTTATTCCGCCAGCAAGCAATATCTCATGTCCGGTAGCATCAAAGTCATCTGAAGTAATATTAATGCCCATTACAAAGCACTCTTCTATAGGGGCTTCTGTCAGTCCATAGTTGGTTATAAGAATTGTACACTCTACACCATCTAACTCAAATGTAGCATAATCCGAAGAACCTGAGGCAATATGGGTTGGTACATAAGCTCCCTGCCAGCCTTGGCTTATAAATTCTGAATATGGCATTGGAAGCTCATATATAATTCCATCTATACTTATCTGATAATCTCTCCATGAATCAGAAAGCTCTGTTGGTCGTTCCCATGTATATCCTGGGGTCTCAGTTGTAGGTGGTTCAGTTCCTGGGTCTTCTGTTCCTGGATCCTCTGTTCCTGGGTCTTCTGTTCCTGGATCCTCTGTTCCTGTCTGCTCTGTTGTTTTGCCATCTTTGTCTTTATCCTTGTCATCTCTGCCACCAAAGATATCTTTACCACCAAAGATAATAAACATTAAACCTACTAAAAGAGCTATCGCTAACGCTGCAATAACGATAATACCGATGGTTTTCTTTTTATTTCCCTTAGTTGCAGTTGATTCCTGTGGTTGCATACTAAGGTGCATGGACTGCTGTGTCATAGCAGAAGGACTAATAATAGGTGTACTACCAACAGGGGTTACAGCCATAGGCTTTATCTGAGTTTGAACAGGTGCTACTGGTGTTGGCTGTGAAATTGGCTGATTGCCATACAAGTCCGTAAGCAGCTGTCCAATATCCTGATATCTGTCTGCTACCTTAACAGCCAAGCCTCTTCTTAAAACTGCCTCGGTTCTAGGAGAAACCTGCACTCCATAAGCTGATGGATCTACATATTCATCAGACTCCATACGCTCAACACCATTTGGAGGATTTTGTCCGGTAAGCATTCTGTAAATAGTGGCACACATACTATATATGTCTGTCCATGGGCCCTGATTGCCCTTTGCATAATACTGCTCAGCTGGCGCATAACCATGCTTGAGAATAACTGTATATGTTTTTTCAGTTTCAGCCGCCTGACTTCTTGCTGAACCAAAATCAATAAGCTTAATCTTGTTATCCTTATCTACCATAATGTTGTCAGGGCTGATGTCTCTATGAACCATTCCTGATTTATGTATCTGATAAAGAGATTCTAACACTGGCTTAACAAGGCCTAAAACTGTTGCTTCATCTAATTTACCACCTGCATTCTTAAGGTACTCTTTTAAGTTTATACCGTTAATATATTCCATAACGATATATCCTGTTCCATTTTCATAGAAGAAATCCTTAACGGATACAATACCCTGAAGCTGATAAAACTTGGATAAGCTCTGTGCCTCTTCCACATATCGCTTTAATCCCTTATCGTAAACTTCTCTTTTACTGTCATTGCTGTTAACATTTGTTGCTTCTAAAGCTACAGAAGTATCACGACTTGCAATACTCTCTGGAAAATACTCCTTAATAGCAATATATGTCTGGAGATTCAAATCCCATCCAATGTAGGTTATACCAAATCCACCTACACCAATAACTCTACCAATCATATACTTGTTCTGCAAAATAGTAAATGGTCTAAGGCAGTTACTCATTTCTTCATATTGGCTAATCTCAAAATTACAAAATGGGCACACGTCATCGCTATTTGGCAATCCCTGCATACAATTAGGACATCTATCGTACCTTCTCTGCATATTTTTTCCTCCCATACTATCTAAAAAAAACACATTATCAGTTTATTATAACAAAGCAAACTGAAATAAACAAGATTTTTTAGCTTGAATTACATACTATACATTATTTTTTAAATATCAATTATATATTTTTCAAAAGCATTAATGACTTTTGTTTCATTATACATAGATTCTCTCTTAAAATCACGACCATAATTAATGTGTACATGACCATGAGCAAAAAGCTTTGGTTTATAGGTATCCAACACATCTAAAAACACCTCAAATCCTGTGTGAGGCAAATCCTCACTGTCATGAAACTTATAGGCCGGAGAGTGGGTAATAAGAATATCTATTCCTCCCGCCTTATTTATTTTACGGCGAAGTTTTTTTACTCTTTTTCGCATTTCATCCTGAGTGTACTGGTTAGGACCATAGTTGTAGCTCATGCACCCACCAAGTCCCATAATACGGTATCCCTGATACACATAAACATCATCATCTATGCTGATGCACCCATCCGGCGGTGTATCAGCATAACAATAATCGTGATTACCTTGGACATACAGCACCGGAACCTTGGCGAAGGTAGCCAAAAAAGACAGGTACTGAGGAGCCAGGTCACCACAGGATATGATAAGGTCTATACCCTCCAGCTTTTGCTTCTCAAAATAATCCCAATAATATTTAGATTCTTCATCTGCAAGTAAAAGTATTCTCATATTAGATACCCTTCTATACTCTAGTTACGTCATCGTCCAATGTGCCCTTAAGCTCTACTATGGACTTAGCCTCTTCCTTCATCTCACCTATCTCAGGGATATCACCCTGGATACAATCAACCAGCCAATTCATCTTCATAATCTCTTCAGGACACATTCTGCTGCCCTCTTCATTTTTTACAGTACCATCCTGAGCTCTTATCACACCTTCAAAAGGTGTAAATGTGTTATTTACCATAAGCTCTTTAATCAAATCCACTATTCGCTTTGTGCCCTCTGGAAGCTTTCTTGAATGGATAAGATCTACAACACCTGCAGATAATCCCCACCAGTAATTGATGGCCTTTTCTTCTTCCTCGTCATCCTCCTGATGGAATACACCAGTCATTACGCTCTCGATAAGCTTATAATAAAATATTCCCCAGTCATAAACCGGCATAGCAATATTCACCGGCTCATCACCCACAATACTGTACAAGCCAAACTGCTTGCTGGCGGCATTTGGTACAATCATAACCTGATCAGACACATACTCAACCCCCATACTCTTGAAGCCTCTTATGGCATCCTCTCTGGACACATCCTTTACCTTAGTCCATTCAAGGAATATCTGAGCGTTAGGATTCATCATTTTAGCACCTAGAGCAAAAGCATTTATATTTGCCATTGTGCCTACTATTGGGTAATCCGCAAGGTAACCTATCTTTCCTTCTCTTGCCATAGCACCCGCCATCATACCAGTCAAAAACTTAACCTCATAAAGTCTTGCATAATAGGTTCGTATCAGCTTGTGGGAAGTATTTAGGGAGCAGTTAAGTATAACCACCTCAGGATGGGCAACCGCCACCTTCATACTGGCACTAACCTGTCTTGAGGAAGTGGTAAATATGATATTCACCCCCATTTCTATAAGGTCATTCATAGCATTTACTGTGGCATCCTCTGTTTCAAGGTTATGTACCTTAATTGTTTTTACCTTATCTGCATAGTGTTCGTCAATGTATAATCTTCCCAATTCGTGACCATATAACCACTCTGACTCATCTGGATCCTTATCAAAGATAAATGCAGCCATTATTTTCTTTGGTGTGGAGCTTCTGAAATAATCCATAAATTTCTTACGTCCTGCCTTGCTAGGCTCCATCAAAAGATTGATTTCTCTACCCTTTGATTCCATAAGAAACTCCTCCCATAAAGGCTCAATCATCTCTTTCATTTCATTGGCAGTTAAGTCCTTTATCTTCTCATATCCATATATATCAATAAATATTAGAAAGGCATCCCCACTGGTAAGGGGCAACTTGTTACCAAGCTTTGCGTTCATAGCGGTAAGGAAGTTATGGTGAGCTGAACCAAAATCTTTCAACATATCCCCTGTCCATTTTTCCTCAGCATTTCCTGCCACAAGTTCAAGAAGCTTCTTGAAACAACCCTCCTGAGAAAACCAGATGTAATTAATCTCTGTAAGCTTATAAAACTCCATAAACTCGTAATATATGCGAATCTG
>SVED01000067.1 GCA_015057515.1 Lachnospiraceae bacterium | reverse complement strand
CCTCTTACCGTCAATAACAGCCATTTTCCCGTCCCAGTCGCGACTTATATCAACGCCCATAAGAGCCGGTATATTCATAGTCCTTGCAAGTATTGCTGTATGTGAATTAGCAGACCCATATTTGGTGATAAAGCCAAGCAACTTACTCTTATCCATTTGAACTGTCTCACTTGGCGCAAGGTCCTCGGCCACAAGTATATAGGATTCTTCTTTACAACTAAGCTTATCATCTTTGTAAATGTTTTTATCTTCCATAAGAGAAGTATCTTTCTCTTGTATTACTTTCCCTAATACCTTTAATACCCTCTCTGTTATATCTTTCACATCTGATGCTCTAGCTTTAAAATACTCATCTTCCATTTCTGCAAACATTCTGGAAAAATTATCCCCAGTTGTAGCTACTGCAAACTCTGCATTAACGCCATCATGTTTAATTATGTTATATACCGAATCATTATAATCCTTATCATCAAGCATCATTGCATGTATATCGAATATCATTGCATTTGATTCGCCAACATCAATAACAGCCTTTTCATACAATTTCTCAAGTTCATCCACAGCTACTTGTTTTGCTCTCTCGTATCTTCTTATTTCATCATCAACATTTTCTATTTTTACTCTTTTTACCACTTGCTGGCCTTTCTCATAATACTTTATCCGGCCTATAGCTATACCATGGTAAATTGATTTTCCACTTTTTCTCTCCATATACCATCCCTGCCATTTTAATCCAAAACCTAAAGGTTTTCCCTCAAAAATTCCTCTATCTTCAGTATAGCCTCATCCTCATCTTCCCCTTCAGCCCTTACTATAACTTCATTTCCACATTTTATTCCAAGACACATTACTGCCATAAGTTTTGTTGCATCTGCAATCTTTCCATCAGCTTCAACTGTTACCTTTGATTTAAATCCCTGAGCCACCTTCGCAAGAAGTCCTGCCGGTCTGGCGTGTATTCCAACCTCATCCTTAATCAAATATCTAAGTTCTCTCATATTACATTAACCTCCACACCAATTAAGAATTCTTCTACATTAAGTATGTTAACAATCCAATTTTTTATTCAAAATGACTTGTCAGATTTTTATTTAATTTCTTCTCTAAAACATAAGTAAGGGGCAACCAAAATAGGTCGCCCCTTACTTACGCGTAAGTTCATTTTTATATATCCGTATATTTTAATATTTACTAATTTAAATATTACTCAGCATCCTTGCCGTCAATCTTCTTCTCCAGCTTCTCAAGAGTGTTAGCTGCAAATGTACGTCCACCGATACCAAAAGCAACTGCAAATGCAACGCAAAGAGCTGCAATGATTAAGATAAATGTAGTCTCAACAATAGTTGAAGCAACACCTAACTGGCTAAGTGATATAAATGCAACCAAAACATAGATAGCTACCTTTGCAACAAGTGCACTGCCCTTAGCTGATGGGAACTTATTTACAATAGCTGTCTCTGCAGTATTTGCTGCGAAAAGACCAATAGCTACGATAAGTACCACGCTAAGTACTGCAGGCATATAACCTATAATTGCTGCACCGATTGATGTAAGGACAGGAAGATTAAGTACGTTAATACCCTGTACAAGGAAAATAACTACTAATACTGTCTGTACTACTGCTGCGATTAACTTAGAAAGAACAATCTTCTTTGCTGGTGTGCCAGTAACCTTCTCAATAAGAGAATCTGCACCAACACCTGCCAAAAGACTCTGTAATAACTTTCCAACAAGCTTTGCGATAAACACACCTACAGCAATAATAACTATAGCACCAAGTACATTAGGAATCATATCAAAGATCGTTGCAACTACTGCATTTGCAGGAGCAGAAATTGTTGCAATGCCAAGCTGATCGAGAGCTGCAGTGATTACCACAAGAAGAATCACACCATATACAACGCTAGCGATGATTGATGAGAATGAAGTACCCTCTGATGCACTAATACCAGCCTTCTCCTGAATAGTATCTACCTTAACTGCCTTAAGGATTGATGTAAGGAGATCCTTAACAATATTTGCAATAAATATACCAACAACAACAATGATTGCTACTGATACCAACTTTGGAATAAATCCAAGGAATGAATTAACCATACCTGTGATTGGCGCTGAAACACTCTGCATTCCAAGCTTGTCTAACACGCCTGGTAAGAAGAGTAAAAATGTTACAAAATAAGCAAGCTTTGCAATAAAGTCGATAAGGTTGTTACCAACTGTTTCCTCAACTCCAACTTTAGCAAAAAGCTTCTCAATCTTGATTAACTTAAGGAGCTTTACAACTAATGATTTAACTATCTTAGCTGCAATAAAAGCTACAACAAGTAACACAAGTGCATAGATTACTCCTGGTACCTGAGCCAAAAGTGAATCAAGAAAATTCTCAAGATATCTCATTTAAAATGTCCTCCTTGTCTTTAAAAATGAACTCCAATGTATATATCGGCATGAGGGACATTTTTCCAATAGGTCTATAAAGTGACTTTTTTAAAAAATTTGTAAATTTTTGTTTCCTGTTATCCTTGCGAATTCCAATAATTATTAACCAGAGTAGAAAATGCTCTCTGTGGTAAAATAGGTTCAGCCGCCCTGGCAATCATCGCCTCAGTTATTACTTCGCCCTTACCCAGTGCCCTGCCTATGTCTCTATATCTTTCAAGATATGCCTGTATTTGTGGTTCCAATTGCTTAATAGCCATCATTTCTCCCTGCGGACAAAGTATTGCTGTATATTTGCCCTTACCGCAAATAAAGTTAAACTCTTTTATAAGCGCATCAAATATTTCATCTGTCTGTCCATATCCACAGGTTGATACCACAAGAAATTTCTTTCCCGACATAATATATCTGGATTCGTGGAAAGCATTATCTCCAATAGTCCCGACTTCTCCCTTATAGGTTTCCATCATCGGAAGGCATCTGTCGGTAAATGTTTTCATAGGCCCCGGCATGCCGAAAAAGTACAGAGGAAAGCTTTCAATAATTATATCTGCATCCATGATTTTTTCATAAACTGTCTGCATCTCATCCTGTATAACACATTTGCCTGCTGTCTTTCCCCAACAACTCATACATCCCATGCAAGGTTTAACATTTATGTCCCTTACTGTAAGAGTCTCAACATGTATATCTGCGACTTGATTCGCGCCCTCCAATATACCTTCTACCAATCTAAAAGTGTTGCTGGCTGCTCCCTTTGGACTTCCATTTATTACTAAAATATTCATTATGTACATCTCTCCTATGCAGCGGTTTTCTCTTCCACATAATTACAGATATCACTAACTGTCTCAAGCTTTGCTCCCGGCTCAAACTGTATACCAAATGTGTCCTCAACGGATATGGCAAGAAGCATCATATTTAGTGAGTCCACACCTAAATCTGTAGTTAGGACGCTATCCATCTTAATTTCTTCTTTTCTTACCTGTGGCATTGTTCTTTCAAAAATTTCTAAAAGTTTATTGAATATCATTTGAATAATCTCCTTTTCTTACTGATTTCTTGCAATTTTCATAGCTCCGGTACGTTTAAAATCCTCGTCTCGAACTACAACCTTGAGAATTCTCTTATAAGTTGGTAATTCCTTATTAATCTCATTTGTTATTTCCTGCATTTTTTTCTGTATGTCCTCCTTATTCATACCAGCAAAAGCCGGCATAAACGGAAGAATTTCTATACCAATAACCTGTCTGCCATTGAAATCCATTTCACTTACAAGACAGTCTCTAACTTCTGTTTTTTTGTAAAATAATTCCTCCAGCTCCTCAGGTGATACATTTTCACCATTAGGCAGAATAATTAAGTTCTTGATTCTTCCTGTTATATAGATATATCCCTTGTCGTCAAACTCGACCAAGTCTCCTGTTTTCAGCCATCCGTCTTCCATAACCTCTGCAGTCTTCTCTGGTTCGTTATAGTAACCAAGCATAAGGTTATCTCCCTTAAGCCATAATTCCCCATCTACAACCTTGTACTCCTGCTTAGGATATGCCTTTCCCATACTATTTGGATATTTGTCAGTTTCACAGCTGGCAAAGGATAGATTTGCAGCCTCGGTAAGTCCGTATCCTGCGCATAGACATATCCCCATATCCTGAGCAATTTTCATAAGTCGAGGTGGTACAGGTGCCGCACCTACTACAAGAGTTTCCAAATCTCCAAGGAATTCTTTTCCCCTCATACTTGCAATATTAAATATAATCTCCACAAGGCCTGGTACCAAAACCAAAACATGAGGTCTAACCACAGGTATATCACCAACTGCTGCCCTCATATCTGTACATGTATATACCAAAGAACCAGTGTAAAGACATGCCAAAAAACTTTTTACGGAACCAAATATGTGCGAAAGTGGCAGCATAGCAATATATCTTTTATGTTTAACCTTTCCTGGCTGGAAAACGCCGTTAAATGCACCTCTCATCATAGCACCATGAGTAAGAACCGCACCCTTCGGTGCACCGGTTGTTCCCCCGGTAAAATAAATCGCTGCAATAGTATCCTTTGTCACCTGAGCAGCAGGTTCTTCCTCATCTCCAATAGATGATGTTGGCCATACCTTGCATGTAAGATTCTCAGCAAGTGGCATAAATTCCTCAGCCACAAACATTCCTGCAAGCTTAAACTTCATAGAAATCCCTACAAGAGCTTCCTCCCCTAATGCATTTGGAAGCATTATGTAAGTGTGTCCTGCGGTTGCTATAGCTAAAAGCAATTCCATAGCATCCAAATCATTTCTCGCCATAACTGCAATCTTTGAACCCTCTGGCAGATTTTGCTTTGCAATAAAATTTCTTCTTTTTCCTACTCTCTCATATAGCTCTTTATATGTATAAGTTGTTGTCTTATCGCTTATAGCCGGATAATCCGCATAATCTCTTTTACACTTTTCCATAAGCTCTACTATTGTAGGTAAATACGTAAAAGTTGCCATTTCTTCCTTATCTACCATATCATAGAAATATTGTCCCATTTTGCTACCCTTCCTTTACTTTGTACTGTAGTTTTCTTTCATCTCAATAAGTATGTTTCTAAACCTATTACACTCCTTTTCCATGTAGTCAGAGTTTAATGATTTACCTTCTTCTGTAAGATTCTCTAAATCTCCCACATATATTTTAAGCCGCTTTCCCAAAAAAGGATGAAATTCCCCATCTATATACATTGGTACCACTGGTGCTCCTGTCATAACTGACAGCATGATAAATCCTGCCTTAAATTTGTCTATCTCACCATCATCAGTAGTATGCCCCTCCGGAAAAATTAGTACGTTTTTCCCATCCTTTATCATGGATACTGCACTTCTAAGCCAACCTGTATCAAGGCCTGTCCTATCTAATGGAATAGCATCTTTGCTATAAGTCACCCACCTGATACCCTTATGCTCATACCAATCCTTGGCAATCATCAATGCACACCTGGGAAACTTAAAGTAAATTACCGGTCCATCCTTATAGTTCCCATGATTTGGCGTAAAAATAACCGGATGTTTTTTTATATACTTTTTTACAGCCTTATTTTCATAGACTATTTTAGGCCTATATCCAAAGTTTACGCCTAGTTTTAAGATACCTCTCATAATAGCCGCACTTATACCATACAAAGGATTTGTCTCTCGCATAATTACACTCCTTCCAATCTTACGCCCAACTTTATCTCTCAAATTACAACTCAACCTCAACTAAACATCAACTTTTGTTGATAAAACTTCACCCTCATTACACAACAAAAAAGCACCTGCTAAGTACCCTCAGGGTATATAGCAAGCGCTTATTATATAACTTTATAATATGGGAAACGTTTTAATCCTTAGGAAGTTCCACCTTAAAGCTGCATCCTCCTCCGTGGATATTTTGTACTGATATACGACCACCGTTTAAATCAACGATTTTTTTTACTAGAGCTAAGCCTAGCCCGTTGCCTTCCTGCTTATGGGAGCTATCCACTTGGAAAAACTTATCGAAAATGTGCTTCACGTCCTCATCTGATATACCAGGGCCACAATCTTCTACAAAGAACTCTATGTTTTCTGAGCCGGCAAGCAATTTTATTTTCACTGTACCGGATTTAGGGCTAAATTTGATGGCATTACCAATAAGGTTATCCCAGACATGAATAAGCAAGGTTGCATTTCCCACAAATTCTATCTTATCTAATTCTACATCTAACTCCAGGTCCTTTTCAATCCACTTTGCTTCTAGTTGCATTATAGATTGACGTATCTGCTCATCAAGTCGAAATCTTTTTTCATTTTTAGGAATTGCCTGATTGTCAATTTTAGATAACAACAGTACATTACCTACTAATTCAGATAATCTCTTTGTATTAAAAAGAATCTTTTCTATGTATTCAGCCTCTTCTTCCGGGGTATTTTCTCCACCTTGAAGAAGGGTTGCATACCCCTCAATTGCATTTACAGGGGTTTTTATTTCATGAGATACATTGGACATAAAATCTGTCTGAAGTATCTCTGTGGCACCAAGCTCTTTTACCATAAGATCAAAACTATCATAAAGCTGCTTCACCTCATCTATTGGACTTTTAGCAGATATAGACACTTTAAAATCTCCATCAGCTACGTCGTTCATTGCAGCGCTAAGTTTTTGAATTGGCTTAAAAAAGATCCTATTAACCAAGAATGCCAGTGTTACTCCCATTCCAATACCCATCAGCAAAAGAAAAGTAGATGTTGAAATATTAACATTTAATATATCTCCTATTATGTGTTCTACAAGCATGGCAAAACATATCGTCAACACCATCTCCAGCATTACCAATATTGTGAAGAATATATTAATCTGGGACAATATAAATCCTTTTTTTCTCTTTCGCTTTTTTATAAGTTTCATAGTTTTACTACCTTGTACCCTACACCTCTAATAGTAACAATTTTAAAATCCTTGTTATCTCCATACTTTTCTCTAAGTCTTCCGATATGCACATCTATAGTATGGGTATCTGTTTCATTATCATAGCCCCATATATCATCCATAAGCTGCTGTCTGGTAAATATCTTTCCGGGAAACGACACCATCTTATAAAGCAACATAAATTCCTTCTGAGGTAATACATTTTTTTCTCCGTCTGACATTACTGTGAGAGAATCACACTCAAGTATGGTATTTCCTATCACCTGTCTTCTCTCACTTATCATCTGTGCCCGTCTAAGCAATGCACCCACTCTAAGTACCATTTCATTTACATTTACAGGCTTTACCATATAATCATCTGTACCAGACAAAAAACCCTGTCTCATATCATCATATTCACCCTTGGCAGTTATCATTAACACCGGAATATTATTGTTTGCTTCCCTGAGATTTCTCACCATTTCATAACCATCCATAACCGGCATCATTATATCGGATATAATCATGTCATAATATCCATTATAAACAGCATCCAGTGCTTCCTGCCCATTAGATACCCCTGTAACCACATATCCATTTTTTGTTAAAACTCGTTGAAACAGCTGTCTAAGTTCGCTGTCATCCTCTGCTATAAGTATCTGAAACATACCCTCACCGTTCCTCTTCAAATATAAAATCATTATATAACATAACAGAAGAATTACAACTAATTATCAACCAAACTTCAACAATTGTTGAGATTGTTGTTTAGTTATTGTCACCATAAGTTTCTACAAGCGATATAAATTCGGCCTTGTACTCATCTTCATCATGGTCAGATACACTTGTTGCAAGCTCAAGTATTAAATTGATATCTGTATTTCCCATATATTCACTATCCTTAAGGTACATTCCAAAGGCTGCTACTGAGGCTGCCCATCTTAAATTATCAGAACCCTTGCCCGTGAAGTTTGATGTCTTACATACATAGGTAGAGAGCTTGCTTTCATCCTCATCAGGCTCCTTATATCTCACATTTAAAGTAAAAAGCTCATCATTATACTGGTTACCCTCATAGATAGATTCATCAGTTGAAGAATATTTTGACTCTGTAAATTCAATGTCCATATCTGAATCTACAGGTATGATTTCGTAAATAGCTGTTACAGTGTGTCCTGCGCCCATTTCGCCACCGTCTTTGGTGTCATCATTGAAATCTTCTGTTGCCATAGTTCTATTTTCATAACCGATGAGTCTATAGCCTTTTACAAGTGCTGGATTGAATTCAACCTGAAGCTTTACATCCTTTGCAACAGTTACAAGATTTGCACCCATTTCATCAACTAAGGCTCTTTTTGCCTCAAATGTCGAATCAATATATGAATAATTTCCGTTTCCTTTATCAGCTAATGTTTCAAGTTTATTATCTTTATAATTTCCATAACCAAATCCGAGAACACTTAAGTATACTCCAGTTTTCTTTTTTTCAACAATTAACTCCTCAAGCTCACTCTCACTGGTAACTCCCACATTTAAATCACCATCTGTTGCCAAAATAACTCTGTTGTTTCCACCTTCAATGAAATATTTTTCTGCTATGGAATATGCAGTTTCAATGCCCGCTGAACCATTAGTTGAACCATATGCCTCAAGGCCTTCAATTGCACTTGATATCTCATAATAATCATCACCTGAAGCACCCTCAAGTACTACAGTTTCACTACCAGCATAAGTAACTATTGAAACTCTGTCCTTTTCAGTAAGATTCTCCGCCAACATTGTGAGGGACTGCTGCACTAAAGGAAGCTTGTCGGCATCATACATTGAACCTGATGTATCTATAAGAAAAACTATGTTTGAAGCTGGTGCCTCAGAGAAATCTATATCCTCGGTGTTAAGGGCTATAAGAGCAAGCTGTGTATCCTTATTCCATGGACATTCTGCGTACTCAGTGTATACGCCAAACTTTTCTCCATCCATAGGATCTTCATAATCATAATGGAAATAGTTTATCATTTCCTCAATTCTAATGGCAGATTCATATATCTCGTAACCATTTACAATATCACTTCTTAAGGTTGCATAGGATGCAGTATCAACATCAGCTGCAAAGGTTGAAAAAGGACTGTTTGCAACAGATGTCCACTGGTTCTCCGTAATTGCCTCAAATTCGTTGGTGTTATAATCTTCTATCTCCTCATATCCATCATATCCAACTGTTGTTTCACCTTCAACAGCGGCAACTGCATCATAGGAAATGCCCTCATTTGTGTAAGTTACATCATCCTTTATCCCCTCATATATCTCTTCGTTTGATGCCCCTTCTATCTGGCCAAAAACATCTGAGTTATGTTTGTCATCACTTTTTTCACTGCCACATCCGGATAATCCCATTGCAAGCACCAATGCCATACTTACTGCAACCACTCTTTTTCTTCCCAATAACTTCTTCTTCATAAATATTACCTCCTAAAAAAACTCCATCTGTATATTAATTCTTGATTCTTTTTGAACCTGATATTTAATATACGAATGGAGTTTTTATTTTTATGGAACTATTTATAATTTTTTTATTATGGGATTTTTATTGCCTTCATTCTAAGACAATACTTTCCTTCCTCATCCACATAAAGGGAATCTGCTTCTAATATTTCCTGTGGTCCAAAGTTTCTGTTATACGAACACACATCTATAGGATTTGTAATATACACCTTGTCACCTTGCGCAAGTACTATATCTGTATACTCTGAGTCAACGACTTCTTCTACCACAAATACACATTCTTCCATATCAACCTTATCAAAGTATCCTAATATAGTTATTTCTGCTTCACATACAAACTCATCTGTAAGTTCTTTCGAATCACTATCATGAGTTATACTGTTAATATCTTGATCTACATTGTCTACACTAGGTGATTCTGCTTCTTCGCTGAAGCTATCATCCATAGCTGGGCTGTTTGACTCAGCATCAAAGGATATATCTTCTTTCACTTGCTCATCAACATAGTCATACATAGGTTTATCTGACTTATCGTCAATACTTGATTTAATATTTTCATTAAAATTACCCATAACAGGAATCGCAATAATTGTTATAAGTAATGCTGCAGCAACTACTCCTATAAGTCTATTACGTTTCTTTGCTGCTATGCGCTTTTCTCTTTTTATCTGCTCCCATTCCTGGTCAAATCCAGTTTCAATTCTGTCCCATAAATTTGGTGTAGCCGCCTCTATGGCACGTTCATAATCATCTGTCATAGATTGACTTAAAAATTCCATTCTATGGGTCTGGTCTATCTTAACAACTGGTGCGTCTGGCATCATGTTGGTTCTATATTCATTTATATTGGTTATGTTGTTATCTCTGTTCATAATCTACCAGACACCTCCTTAACTTTTTTATTCCCTGATTGTACAGCCAGGTAACTGTTCCAATAGGTTGCCCCGTCATGTCTGCAATTTCCTTAAACTTAAACTGACCCACCAATTTTAAGTCTATTATCTCTTTTTCCTTTGGTGACAGGGTTTCCATAGCCCGAGCCATATCCATAGATAGACTTGCACTGTCCTCTACACTGGCAGAGGTTTCATCAGCCCACTGTTTACCTATTCCATCTTCATCACTTTCGTCATCAATACGTAGCACCTCTTTTGACCTTTTTCTAAGATGGTCTATAGCCATATTCTTAGCTATAGTTACCAGCCAGGTCTTGTGAGGGCTTCCTTTTTTAAATGTATCTGCCACTCGAATCAGCTTAACAAAAAACTCTGATGTTATGTCCTCTGCATCCTCCTTTGAGCCTACAGTATCATACACCACTGCATATATTAGTTTCATATATGCTTCATAGATAAGCCTAAGCCCATCCTTATCCCCTTTAAGCAGCTTTTTTATGGCAGATAAGAACTCCTTATCCGTCACAAAGAATACCTCCTATCTATATGTACGTTTTAAAATTCAATTTTTATGGTTAAAGTTTAAAATTTTTATTATTAAATTTACTTATTCCAACCACATGATACTATTACTTATTCTTATAGTAGAATATAGCCAACTGTGTCCTATCCCTCAAATCTAATTTTTCAAGTATGGTACTAATATAATTTCTTACCGTTCCCTCACTCAGGTATAGGTGTTCTGCTATCTCTTTATTACTATAACCTGCTGCCACCTCTTCAATGATTTCAACTTCCTTTTCTGATATTCCAAGAGTGCTGTAATCAAACTTTCCTTTTTGGCTCATAAGCTCAGGAAGCTTCTCCACTATATCCTGACCAAATACACTTTGGCCACTGTGCACTGCTTCTAACGCTGGAACAATTCCTTCAAAATCCTGTTTTAATATGTATCCCTTTGCACCTATGGCAATGGCCTTTACTATATACTCATCATCCATAAAAGTTGTAAGATACAATATCTTGGCCTCTGGATACTTGATAAGTATCTTCTCTCCGGCTTCAAGTCCAGTCATACCCTCCATTCTGATATCCATCAAAAGCACATCTGGCTTATAATCAGCATAGTACTGTATAGCTTCCTCTCCGCTGTTACCTACCGCAACAACTTCCATATCCTTGTCATATTCAAGTATAGTCTTCAGTGAAAGTGCCACTAAAGTATCATCATCTACAATAAGTACTCTCATACATTCCTCCTAAATCTTATATCAATTCTTATCACGTCACATACGTCACCATTAATAATATGTCATTATATAAAATGTTGTCATTATATCATAACGCTCATTGTCATCTTGGCAAAGTAACAAATATCTTGAACCCATAGGAGTTGTCTATAACTATATTGCCCTTAAGAGCTTCAACTCTATCTCGCATATTCTGAAGTCCTATACCTTCTCCAGATTTTATTGTCACAGCAATGGATCTTTGTTGATTTGAATTATGTGAGATATATTCTGTTTTATTGCCACTATCATAATCGTGTATTACTAGCTGATACATTCCCGGATGTTCTCTAATCACTATATCAACCTTATCATTTTTACTGTATTTAAGTATATTAGAAATAGCTTCCTTTACTATACCAATAATAGCATACTTGTATTTTCTATCAATGTTTTTTTCAGCGTCATAATCGAGCTTACAGCTAAATTTACCTTCTAACTCACCTATCATATCAACAATAGTCTGTTTCATATCTACCGACTCATCGTGAAGGTCGTGAACACTTTCTCTAATGTTGTTCATAGCCACATCAAGATTATTTTTAACCGACTCTAACTGACCATGCAAAGGTTCTTCCTTATTGATAGTCATAAGGGCTCCCATCTGAAGTATAGAACGGGTTATCATATGCCCTACATTGTCATGAATTTCCCTAGCTATACGATTACGCTCCTTTAAGGTAGCAACGTATACCTCTGAATCCTGCTTTTCAATAAGATGCTTATTTTTCTCTGCCAAAAGAAGATTTCGTTCCTCAGAGTCATCTCTAATATGCTTAATCATCTCATGTAGCTTGTCATTTTCACTGCTGCGCCAGTAAAGTATCAAGGCAAGCAGCCCACCAAAAATAACAAGAAGCAAAGCAAGAGGTGTAATATCTTCTAAACTCCTAAGTCCGACACCACTTACAACTACTAGCAACACCATCTCCACATATCTCTTCCATCTAAACAGCTCATACATAACCACAGGTGCTATGCAAATTAATATTGGAAATGGTAGGTTTAAACCAATATAAACCCAGCAAAATCCCACAGATACATATTTTGTATCAAAATAATAGGACAAACCAGCTATAACCACTGCGCTAAGTCCCAGTATAACTATATCTCGCATGGTACACATTTGAGATATAGTTATACA
>SVED01000003.1 GCA_015057515.1 Lachnospiraceae bacterium | reverse complement strand
TATGGTGGGTATGGCGCAGTTGGCTAGCGCGCCAGATTGTGGCTCTGGAGGCCGAGGGTTCGAGTCCCTCTATCCACCCTTCTATAGTTAGGCTTTGCACGAGCAACTTTCATTGGGCTATCGCCAAGCGGTAAGGCACAGGACTTTGACTCCTGCATTCGTTGGTTCGAATCCAACTAGCCCAGCTATTTTTTATATATGGGCCACTAGCTCAGTCGGTAGAGCACTTGACTTTTAATCAAGTTGTCGGGGGTTCGATTCCCCCGTGGCTCACTACTCTACTTGAATTTCGGATATTTTTTATATCTGGAATTTTTTACATTATAGCATGTATGGTAGAGTTATAATTGTATATTGTAGCTATGCTACACTCATTATGCGGGTATGGCGGAATTGGCAGACGCGCTAGATTTAGGTTCTAGTGGGAACACCCGTGCAGGTTCAACTCCTGTTACCCGCATATTTTTTTTAAAAAAAGGGTAACTACACATATAGTGTAGTTACCCTCTACTTTTACTTCTTATTATAACACAAGAAAATCTTTGTTTAAACCTACTAAATATAGTAAAATATACCATTTAACCCTAAAAGTTGTGGCAAGTAAAAAAAGGACATCCAATAGGATGTCCTTTTTAGAAACACATATTATTACTTATCTTCCTTAGCCTCTGCTACTGAATCCTCTTCATCAAAGAAGCTGTCATCAAAATCATCATCGTAATCATCAAAATCATCGAGATAATCAGGAGTAAGATACTTATATACTGCAACGCAGATACCAATAATAATTGTGAGAATACCAATAATAAGCGCTACTGATAAAAAGGCATTTTTTGCTTCCTCTACACACTCATCCTCTGCCACAACCTTAACTTCATCGTATTTTTTCATAGTTAATACCACCCTTTCTTAGATTATATAGCTTGTCATACTATGAATGTGGGTATATGGAACATCCCACCAAAAGCTAGAATAATTATAACATATTCATATTTTAATTTCTAGCGTTAGTCTACTATTTTTTACAGTTTTTTCATTTTTACCAGGGATGCAAACATTTTCTTCTCACCTACACGTTCAAAGTCAACAGTTATCTCCTGATCACTTCCAGCAGATACAACTGATATAACCTTTCCCTTACCAAACTTGAGGTGCTTAACTGTATCTCCTACTTTATAGTCTGCGCTATTATTAGAATTGCCCATAGGAAATGCTTTACCAAAACCAGGATTTGCTGATGGATTTGTATTATTCTTTACATAAGGATTACTCTTGCCATAGTCTCCTTGATTCATCTTTGGACGACCATAACCAATATTTGAAAATCCTCCAAAGGAATTAGCAGGTTTTGTAACACTTTCATGTTCGTATGAATTCTTGCTTACAAACACGCCTTCACTTTCTACATAATGTCTTGGAATCTCTTTTACAAATCTTGATATATCATTGTAATTGGTTGTTCCATTAATCATTCTTCTTGTGGCCGCAGTTAAGTAAAGTCTTTTCATAGCTCTGGTAATTCCCACATAGCAAAGTCTTCTCTCCTCTTCAAGTGCATCCGGATCATCACTATCCAAAGACATATGACTTGGAAAAAGCCCATCCTCCATACCTGCAATAAACACATAAGGAAATTCTAGACCCTTAGAGCTATGAAGTGTCATAAGAGTTATCTTAGCTGTTGGATTATCCTCATCATCCTCAGCATCAACATCAGCTACAAGTGCTATTTCCTCTAATAAGTCTGTCAGGTTAGGATGTTCAGCACTTTCCTCATAGTTGACTATCTTTGTCTTAAGCTCGTTAATATTTTCCACACGAGCCTTTGCCTCATCGGTACCCTCCGTATTAAGCTCGTCTACGTAACCTGTCTTCTCTAGCAACTCGTCAAATATTTCACTAGGGAAAGCACCTTCAAATATCATAGACTTAAGTCCCTCTATAATATCTGTAAATTTACTTACCTTTTCCACATTTCTCGACATGCCAGGTATCTCTTCGATATCAAGAAGAGCCTCATACAGGCTCATACTATTCGCACGAGCAAAATCACTCAATTTGCCAACAGATGTATCTCCTATTCCTCTTCTAGGAACATTAATTATTCTTTTTAACGATCCATCATCTCTTGGATTAATCAAAATAGTAAGATACGATAAAACATCCATTATTTCCTTGCGGGCATAGAAATTTGTTCCACCAATCACCTTATAAGGAAGGTTCTCATATATAAGCTGTTCTTCCAAGCTTCTTGACTGTGCATTAGTTCTATACAATATAGCAACATTATCAAGGGAAACGCCCTGACTTCTAAGCCCTCTTATATTAGAAGCTATACCTCTTGCTTCATCTATGTCCGAATCATATTTAATAAATTTTACCTTGTCACCATCCTCTTGATTAGTCCATAGGGTTTTATCTTTACGACCTTCATTGTTAGCAATTACACCATTTGCAGCATTTAAAATATTAGCCGTAGATCTGTAGTTCTGTTCAAGTTTAACCACTTTTGCATCTGGATATTCACTCTCAAAATTAAGTATATTATATATGTTTGCACCTCTAAACTTATATATACTCTGGTCGTCATCACCAACCACACAAAGATTTCTATATTTCGTCGCAAGCATCTTTACCAATATAAACTGAGTATGATTTGTATCCTGATACTCATCCACCATAATATATTTAAATCTCTCCTGATATTCTGCTAAAACTTCAGGATTTGTTTCAAATAAAAAAATGGTCTGGTATATTAAATCATCAAAATCCAGAGCATTTCTACTTTTTAATATTTTCTGGTATTCTCTATACACTTTGGCAATCTGTTGATCTCTAAAGCTAGTTGCATGAGCTTTTTCATAATCATCAGGAGACATATATTCTTCTTTGGCCTTTGAAATAGCCGCAATCATCGCCCTTTCAGGATATAGCTTAGGGTCTAGTGTCAAGTATTTAAGAACTTCCCTAATTAAAACTTTCTGCTTATCGGTATCATATATAGTAAAATCTTTAGTTCCACCAATCTTATCAATATGCTTGCGCAAAATCCTAACACACATAGAATGGAAGGTACTTACCCATATGCTCTCAGAACCAAATCCTACTATATTGTCAACTCTTTCTCGCATCTCTTTTGCAGCTTTGTTTGTAAATGTTATTGCCAGAATATTATAAGGATTTACTGACAATTCATCCATCAAGTATGCGATTCTATGAGTTATAACACGGGTTTTACCAGAACCGGCACCCGCAAGAATAAGAAGAGGCCCGTCGGTGTAACAACAGGCCTCTAATTGTTTATCGTTTAAACCCTTCAATATTACTGAAGTCCCATCTTAGCCTTAAGAGCTGCTAACTCGTCAGCAACGGCTGCATCTGGAGCTGCGTCATACTTAGCTGCTAAAGAATCAACGCCACTCTCTTCTGTTGACATATTAAGCTCAGTCATAGCATTTGCTTGGTCTAACATAGCATTTGCCTTTGCTTCCATTCTCTCAAATGCTGCAAAGCTACTTGATGAATCAGTAATGCTAGCTGTCATCTCGTTGAGTTGCTTCTGAGTCTTGGCAACCTTCATCTTTGCCTTAATAGCATCTCTTCTTGAGTTAAGCTCATTGATATCTTTAACAAGCTTGTCATGCATCTGTCTCATCTTAAGCGCATTTGCTGCTGCAACATCATATGTCTGCTGAAGGCTTGTCTGCTTTGTAGTAAGCTGTGCCTTCTGCTCAAGGAACTTCATAGCGTCTGCTTCGTTACCAGCAAGAAGTGCCTTCTCAGCGTATGACTGCATCTTTGCAATCTCACTGTTGCACTCATCAAGCTCTCTCTTACATCTCTGCTCGTCAGCCATAACTGCTGCAGTCTGCTCCTTAACCTCGCCAAGATCCTTAGTAAGATTACGCATAGTCTGGTCAATCATCTTCTCTGGATCCTCTGCCTTGTCAAGCAAAGCATTGATGTTAGCTGCCATAATGTCCTTGAATCTAGAAATAATTCCCATTTTATGTACCTCCCATAAAAAATTTTTAATGTACTTTTACTAATCAATATCATCTGTAGGTATGCTGCGCCATATATCCTACATCAAGGTTCATTATACATTATTAAGTAACCTTTATCAACTCAAAAATTCTCTCCGATATACGTGAAACAGCATAACTATCGTGCATTTTTTGAATCAATTATTCTCATAGAAAAAACTAATATTTTGCAATTACTTCTTCATTTGCCTTCATAGCCTGCTGCTCCATCTCAACTCTGTGAGCAAGAAGTTTTTCTCTAAGCTCCGGATGCTTCACTGCCATAATCTGAAGTGCAAGATATGCTGCATTTTTACCGCCATTTATTGCAACGGTTGCAACTGGTATTCCAGGTGGCATCTGTACAATTGAAAGAAGTGCATCCATACCATCTAAGGTAGAACCGGAAATAGGTACTCCAATAACAGGAATTACAGTCTGTGACGCAACTACACCAGGAAGAGCTGCTGCCATACCTGCTGCCGCTATAAACACCTCTGTTCCATTGCCATTTGCTTCCTCGATAAATTCTGAAAGCCCTGCATGTGCTCTATGTGCTGAAAGACATCTAACATCTACAGTTACTCCATACTCCTTTAAGATTTCAATAGCTGGTTCAACCTTTGGCAAATCGCTTGTTGAACCCATTACGATTGCTACTCTCATAATTTTTCTCCTTTATAATTTTATTTTATAATTGTGCTACTCCACAACAAACTTCACAACCTCTTCAATCTGACATGGTTCATCAGATACGATATAAGCTCCAAGCAGTCTTTTCTTTGCTTCTTCTATGATATCATCACTATTTGCATGAATATAGGCAAACACTTCGTCCTTAGACACAAATTCACCCAAATGCTTTCTTACATTCACACCTACTGCAAGGTCAATTTCACTTTCCTTTGTAGCTCTGCCACCACCGAGTATGAGGCTGACCATACCTACTTCACTATTCTTGCATGATGTAAGGTAGCCCTCCTTTTCCATATAGACAGGAACTATATGCTTAGCTTTAGGTAGCAAATTAGTATCATAAATGTATTCCTTATTACCACCCTGTGCTTCTACAAACTGAGCCATCTTATCAAGTGCATTTCCACTCTCTATAGCTTTCTTGCACATAGCGTAGGCTTCATCATAAGAGGAAGTAACGCCAGCACCCATAAGCATATAAGATGCTAGGCACAAGGAAACTTTTATAAGCCTTCTAATACCATAATTAACATCGGATGCTTCTGATAATGCTTTATCAATATCCTTGATTGATAAAACCTCTACAGCTTCCTCTACTTCCAGAGCATTACCAACTTTGCAACCTAGTGGTTCATTCATATCTGTAATAACTCCGTAGGTTTTTCTGCCTGCCATATTGCCTATGTCAACCATGGTGCGAGCCAATGTCTTTGCCTCCTCTGGAGTTTTCATAAATGCACCAGTCCCACACTTAACATCTAAAACTATTACATCTGCCCCAGCAGCAAGCTTTTTACTCATAATGCTAGAGGCTATAAGAGGTAAGCTATCTACTGTAGCCGTAACATCTCGAAGGGCATATATCTTCTTGTCCGCTGGAGCCAAGTTTCCTGTCTGACCAACCAGAGAAAGCTTTATGTTATTTACATTGTCAATAAATTCCCCTGTAGGAATAGATACATTAAAGCCCTCTATACTCTCAAGCTTGTCTATGGTTCCTCCAGTGTGTCCTAGACCTCTTCCGCTCATCTTTGCCATAGGTACACCTAGGGAAGCAAGTATCGGCGCCACAATAAACGTTGTCTTATCACCAACACCACCTGTGCTATGCTTGTCAACCTTTACTCCTTCTATAGCTGATAAATCTAGCATATCCCCACTTGCTGCCATAGCCTTAGTGAGTTCAACTGTCTCCTCGTTGTTCATACCCTTATAGTACACAGTCATAAGCCATGCAGACATCTGATAATCAGGTATATCCCCCTTGGTATATCCCTCTACAATATACTTTATCTCTTCAGGAGTATGAGCTCCACCGTCGCGTTTTTTAATTATCAAATCGTACATTCTCATAGGGATAACCTCCTTAAATTTCCTAACTCATTTAATTATACCAAAAAATCGCCACAGACTCTAGGGTCTACAGCGATTTCTTTTTGAGAAATTTCATGTTTCAACAATATCAGCTAGTTTAGCGATTTCTCACCTTGGTAATATATTCTTTGGCGTCTTCCTCGTCTAGTTCATAGGTCTCCATAATTTTAGAAATAATCTCATCATTGGAACAATTCATACTAATCATAATAGTTATAGCACCTAGTATCCCCTCTACTCTACCAATCTTAATCCCATCATCAAGTAGAGCCTGCGCATGTAATTTTTCATCATATTCATAAATACTCATACGCACTACCTCCGTCCTGTTCTTGCTCAGAAATTTTGCCAAAATGCCTTCTTCTATACATTCGTCTACTGCTCTATTCACAGCCTTTTCTATAGGCATAGTTCTTTGATACTTTCTAACTCTCTCAACATAAAGTACATATTCCTTAAGAACTTGACACTTTTCCATTAAATCTTTATTATACCCTGAATTTATATTTATCTGTGTTACAATTAATTCTAAGTTTGGTTCTTCATCCTTATGTACGTACAAATCCGACAGCTTATAGGTTTTCACATCTGGTTGGTTCTGTTCCCCATTGTAGAAAACCACGAACCTAGGATTAGGAAGCTTTATCGGATTAGAAGAATATATCTCCCTATCTGAATAAAATTTTGCAAATGTATCTGCAATATAATCCAAATCTCTAAGTGGCATATTAGGATTGACTGTAGACTGATGCTCATATAATTCAAGTCTCATATCAACCATACACGATACATCATTTTTTACAGACATATAAATAGCATTTTCAAGTGTTGTAATAGTAAGAACATCTACATCATCATAATTCGTATTATTGATTGCATTATACAACAATAATAACAGTTCTTTGTCTGAAAACAACATTCGAAATACATTGTCCTTGTGGGTTCTCTTTACATTTTTTTCTTGATAAAACCACATTCTTCTTGCTTATCTTTTTCATAAACATATTCCTCCTTTTAATAACTATAATTCGTACATAAAGAGGATAAATATGTCGTAAAAATCATATCTCCCCTTTGCTCAAAACTGGATTTTTAAGCATTGAAGTTCTATGATTCTTAGAAATAAAGATGTGGTTATACCTTACCACGTAAAGAATTTGAATTTTAATGCTTAACGATATAGTAGCACATACATACGCATATCGCAATAACATTCAAAAAACTTCACACATTTTTCATTAAACGAAAATATTTGTTTCTCTAAGCTTTATCTATTTTACTAAATGACCTATTTTTTCGCATTTCAGAAATTAAACATATAAAATATACAACAACACCTAATGTAATCACTGTTAGAATAAAATTAATAGGTGCTACGGACACTGTAATATTTGGATCAATAGGATTATCTACATGATATTCTGGATATAACTTTTGAAGTTTGACGCCAAACCCATAGGTATCTGCTACATCTCCTCCCCAAATTTTAATTCCTATAATCTTTTCATATGTTTTCCCGAGAATATAATTCACAAGGCACATTAAGGTAGCTATTGCAAGTGCTATACTTCCTGATTTAATAATTCTTTTTTTCATAGATGATTCCCCTTACCTTCTACAACACACAACAAAATACTTCTTCCGTTTTTTATTCCTCAAACGCCTTATTCAGCTCCTCTGTGCCCTCTAACACAAATCTTCCGTCCTTGATAATGGCTACTTTTTCTCCATCTGAATGCACGGAGTAGATTCTACCTATCTCCTCGTATGGAATAGTTATATCTGTATGACAATTAAAGTATGCCTTGCTTCGTTCCTCAGCATCCTCAGATTTTCTAAGGAGTGAACATTCATTATCCTTAGCTATAATCTCCTTGCCATCAGGATTATATAGCTTACTGTCTTCACTGTAGCTATAGCAAGTATCACCCACTGCAAAATGAGGACCCATCTTCTCTACTATAAGGATAGGAAGCTTATAAACAATATCGTACTTGTGAGCCATAACATATGCTGTAGTGTTAGTACCTATAGCAAATTCTCCAATAGGGAGGGTATCATGGTTATACATAAGGTTTTCTTTGATGAAGGCTTTGTTTTCTTCTTCATCATCAAAGTTATCACAGGAATAATCATCTATCCTTCCATCCTTGAAGGTTATACATAAATTATTATATTTTAACTCATTCAAATAAACCTGACTGACATTTAAAACGCCCTCTGTTCCTGTAAGAACAGGTGATGTAAACACTTCACCAACAGGTATATTTACATCTGCTAAGCAGTTTTCAAATTTGGTTTCCTTTTCAGGGTTAGATAAGCTTTTTAGCATAACCTTTATGTCCGTTTTGTTGTCGCCTTTTCCCAAAATCTGAACATACTCTGCCTTATCTAACTCATCAATAATAGACTGCTGTATGCCTCTATATAACTCATTGTCCAAAGTATTTACCTTTACAATTTCATCATATATCTCCTCAAAGTTATCTCCTATTTCTGGCACTGGATATGCAATGATTGTAAAGCTATACTTATCTCTAGGTATATATTTGTTAGTTATCTCCGCCACCTTTGAGGAATATTCTACAGATAGCTTCTGCTGCTTATCAGAAAGTTTTAACGCACTTTCACATATCTCTGGTTTAAATGGAATCTCACCAAAAACCTCTATAACCGCAGGTCCAGCGTAAACAAGGGCAAGCTCCTTGTTCTTCTCATAGGTGTCAGCTATAACTTCTAATTTTCTCTCAACAAAAGCTTTGTCAAAGAACAAAGTCTCATCCATGCGATGATCATACTCCATCTGCTTATTCACAGGTGTAGCTGTATAGCCTACTCTGGATGTTAGTTTTCTGTTTATACGGCTTACCGGATATCTAAATATAACAGGTTCTAATCCCTGTTCTTTAAATAACTCTATAGCGTATTTAACCATTTTTTCCTGACCAATAGAATATCTAATATTTACAGTTTTCTTTGGTTTTAAATCTATTCTCATAGTTTCAAAACCTTTTATAAATCCATCTACATAGGTCTTTGCCATAGCCATGACTTTTTTCTCTGGCAAATCATTCAGATACTTTGAAGTTTTTATTTCATTTTCGCCAATGTACTCACCATACGCATACAAATATCTCACGTCTGATAAATCGTTATTTATTATGATATCTGTTGCAAAGGTATTATCAGGGCATATTGTCTCTAATGTTCTTTCAGCAACCAAAACATCCGCATAGTCATACATATGATAATATATTGACTCCTTGATATATTTTGAGGAAGGAACATCTTCTCCTGTAAACATACTGTATATCTCTAAAAAAAGCTCAACTGTAGAAATGTAGTTAAGCATTTTGCCCTCATATACATAAGCAATTATACTTCTCATTTCCACATATAAAAAGCTGAGTATTTTTCCATATTCCTCTCCTAATTTTAATACTGCATAATCCGGGTTAGCATAGCTTTTGTCATAATTTGCAGGCAATATATCCTTATATAATTCTCCGTTTATTCTATTTAAATATTCTAAGGAAAGCTCATTAGAAGTATTGATTATATTATAGACATCATACACGTACAAAATAAACTCTGACACTTTGCCAAAATAATCCTTCAACCCCTCAACATATGGGCAGTCATCTAGTTTAAGTTCATCAGACTCTACTTCATTTAATCTGCCTATAGCAAGTTCTATTCTCTCCCAAATATCTTCTTCTAAATAACTCATTAAAGCCTCCTTAAAACAATATTATTCTTTTATAATATTGCCCTTTGAAACATTTTCTATAAACAACCCATGTATATATTCCCAAATATCTTCTGAGCCCTTATGGGTGTTTTTATTTCTATTCATAACCTGAGATAGTTTTACCTCATGTTCTCTCCACGCCCGTCCATCTGTGGCATGGTTAAGCATAACCGGCTGAGCATTATCTAAGGTTCTGGCAAACTGTGCCTCCGGACTTTCACAGGCTTCAAACTCTTCCCAAATATTTCTCATATATTCAGCCTGATCCTTTGGCAATATATTAAATATCCTGTCTGCTGCAGCTTCTTCTCTCGCCCGTTGAGACATTTTACCTGTTTCATCGTAAGCATAGGTATCCCCCGCATCTATCTCAACTACATCATGTATAAGTACCATGGTTATCACTTTTAGCACATCTATATCCCTGTTGGAATGTTCTGCCAAAAGTATTGCCATAAGTGCAAGATGCCAACTGTGCTCTGCATCATTTTCCTTTCGTGATGCATCAGATAAATAGGTCTGTCTACCAATCTTTTTCAATTTGTCTACCTCTAACACAAACTCCATCTGTTTGCGAAGTCTCTCATCCATAGCCTCTCTCCTCACATCACTTCATACCTATAACCATATTATCCATACAGCTATTACCAAAGCTAGGATATTAATCACTATAGATACTCTCTTGCCCTTAACTCCGCCTTCTTGAGCCTTATTTCCTATCCAGGCAAAGATTTCTCCTACTACGGCAAGTATTATGCTACACAAAATTAAAACGCCAAACACCTCTGGTACATGACCCTTTGTAGCAATAGAAGTGACAATACCTGCCACCTCTATCATCAAGGCTATACCTCCCATAACCAAAGCTATTATCGTATCTGACGCCACTGAAGAATCTGTAAAATAATATCTTCTCTTCTTAAACAAACTCATATCTTAGACCCACTTACTTAACACAACCTATAAGGTGGTTAATATCCTCTATGTTATTTTTCTGCATATAGTCCTCAATACCCTTAATTATTTCTGCAGTGGCATAAGGATTGTGGAAATTAGCTGTACCCACAGCTACAGCTGTAGCACCTGCCATGATAAACTCTAAAGCATCCTCTGCACACATACATCCACCCATACCAATAATAGGAAGCTTTACAGCGTTTGCTACCTGATAAACCATTCTTACTGCAATAGGCTTAATGGCTGGACCCGAAACTCCTGCAGTCTTGTTAGCAACTGTAAAACATCTTCTATTAACATCTATCTTCATACCAGTTAGAGTATTGATAAGAGATAAAGCATCTGTACCTGCAGCTTCAGCTGCCTTCGCCATCTCTGTTATATCTGTTACATTTGGACTAAGTTTCATAATAATAGGTTGCTTTGCCTTGGATTTTATGGCTTTGGTAATGTCATATAAAGCCTTAGGATCCTGACCAAAGGCAATACCACCCTCTTTTACATTTGGGCATGATACATTGATTTCCATAAGATCAATATCTGTATCTGCCAAACGCTCCACTACTTCTAAATAATCCTCTGTGCTCTTACCACAAACATTTACTATAATTTTAGTATCCTTAGTCTTAAGAAATGGTATATCTCGTTCTATAAATGTATCAATACCTGGATTCTGAAGTCCAATAGCATTCATCATACCACCATAGGTTTCTGCTATACGTGGAGTTGGATTTCCTGGCCATGGTATATTGGCAACACCCTTGGTTGTTACCGCACCTAATAAATCAAGATTAACAAATTCATCATATTCCATACCAGAACCGAAGGTTCCTGAAGCAACTGTTATTGGATTTTTAAGTTCAACACCTGCTATATTTACCTTTGTGTTCATTATAGTTCCACCTCCCCGGCATAAAATACTGGGCCATCCTTACAGATTCTCTTATTGTGTACCTTAGAATGGTCATCAACGTCTTTTGACTGACAGACACATGCAAGGCATGCTCCCACGCCACAAGCCATTTTTTCTTCCATGGATATCTGAGCAACTATATCATGAGCAAGAGCGTAATCAGCAATAGCACGTAGCATAGGTGTTGGTCCACATGCAAATATGACATCTCCTTCTATACCATACTCTTTTATGGCATCCATAACAGTTCCCTTAACACCTATAGTACCGCTATCGCTTGACATATAAACCTCACCGTAAGGTTTAAATTCTTCTGATAAAAACTCTTCATCTCTATATCCCAAGACTATGGATTTTTCACAGGAAAGCTCCTTTGCAAGCTGAAGCATTGGTGGTATACCAATTCCTCCACCTATAAGAATTGCTTTTTTCCCCTCTAAGGTAAAACCATTTCCCAATGGTCCCATAACATCTATGGTATGATCTGAGGTAAGCTTGGAAAACTCTTTTGTTCCTGCACCTGCAATTCTATATACTATTCTTATTGTGCCATTTTCTCTGTCAATTTCACAAATGCTGATTGGTCTAGGCAAAAGCTTACTTCCATCTGCTGAATATACATTTATAAACTGTCCCGGCTTCGCCTCCATAGCAATTGGCTCTGCCTTTATAATCATTGAATAAATATCTGTAGCGATATTTTCCTGTCTAACAATATTGGCAGTCATTTTTATCTTTCCCATAATACGTCCTCCTGATGCTAATGTGCTCTGTTACAATTGTAATATCGACTAGTACTTTACTTTCTTCCAATAGCACCATTTATGTCATCAAGCATATCTACAACCGCCTGACGGCTGGCATCAGCATAAGAAGCCTCTCCGAATCTTGCGTACTTATCCTGCTTGTATGCTGCTATAATTCCTCTTGATGAGTTTACGATAGCACCTAAACCATCCTCATTGAAATAATGTACAAGGTCTTTTCCCTGGCCACCCTGAGCGCCATAACCTGGCACCAGGATATATGTCTTTGGCATAAGTTTACGAAGCACTTTACCCATTTCAGGATAAGTAGCACCGACAACACATCCAACATTGCTGTATGTATCACCCATACACTCACTTCCCCACTCTACTACCTTTTCTGCAACCAACTCGTAAAGTGGTCTGCCATCCACCATCTGATCCTGAAATTCACCTGATGATGGGTTAGATGTTTTAACAAGTACAAAAATACCCTTGTTTTCCTTCTTACATACATCAACGAATGGTTTAATACCATCTGTTCCAAGGTATGGATTTACTGTTACAAAATCCTCAGGAAATCCCTGATATGTCTGGCTACCAACCTGAACCTTTCCGATATGACCTACTGCATAAGCCTCTGAAGTAGAACCGATATCGCCTCTTTTGATATCTCCAATAACCACAAGTCCCTTTTCCTTAGCATACTCACAAGTTTTATGAAATGCTATAAGACCTTCTATTCCAAACTGCTCATACATGGCAATCTGTGGCTTAACTGCAGGTATTAAATCATATGTTGCGTCTATGATTCCTTTGTTATATGTCCATATTGCTTCTCCTGCACCCTTAAGTGTCTCACCATACTCCTTGAAAGCTGATTCCTTGATATGTGTAGGAATGTAATTCATCATTGGATCTAAACCTACAACTATTGGTGCATTTTTCTCCTGAATGTTTTTGATAAGTGTGTTAATCATATAGTTAATCCTCCATTTTATTGTTAAATTTCAAATACAAGCTTGCCATCTACTATAGTTTTCTTAACTCTTCCAATAAGACGTTTTCCCTGATATGGTGTATTGTGTCCCTTTGATGCAAACTCTGATACGTCTACTGTCCACTCCTCATTTGGATCAAACACTACAATGTCTGCTTTAGCTCCCACAGCAAGCCTTCCGTAATCTTCATCTATGCCTATAACCTTTGCTGGGTTGTAGCTCATTTTAGCTGCCATATCCATAATATCCATAAGTCCTGGAGCTACAAGAGCTGTGTAGGTTAATGCTGCTGATGTCTCCAGACCCACTATACCAAATGGTGCCTTATCAAAATACTGTGCCTTTTCCTCATCTGAATGTGGAGCATGGTCTGTGGATATTACATCCATAGTGCCATCTATAAGGCCCTCTATAAGAGCCTGAACATCCTCCTCACATCTAAGAGGTGGATTCATTTTGTAGTTGCTATCTGCCTCTGTAATATCCGCATCAGTCAAAGTAAAATGATGAGGACATACCTCAGCAGTAACATCAAAGCCCATGCGTTTAGCCAAACGCATAAGTTCTACAGTTCCCTTAGTTGAACAGTGGCATAAGTGTAACTTAGCTCCTATTTCTCCCGCCAAAAAGATATCTCTTGCTGTTATAACATCCTCTACGGAATTGGTTATACCACATACCTGATATTTGTCTGAAGCAACACCCTTGTTCAAAACACCTGCTCCAACTAAATCCTTATCCTCGCAGTGAGCCATAACTACCAAACCAAGCTTCGCTGCTTTTTCCATAGCTTCATAATAAAGCTTAATATCCATAACACTTTTTCCATCCTCGGAAAAAGCTATGGCACCAGCCTTAGCCATGGCGTTCATATCCACAAGTTCCTTGCCTGCCATATCCTTGGTTATAGCAGAAAGTTGCTTTACATGGATAACCGCCTCCTGCTTTGCTTTATCGTAAATATAATCCAAGGTATCCACTGAATCAACCACGGGCTTTGTATTTGGCATTGCACATACGGTTGTAACACCACCTCTTGCCGCAGCTGCGGCTCCTGATTTAATATCTTCCTTATAGGTAAGTCCCGGATCCCTTAGATGCACATGAAGATCTACAAATCCTGGCATAACATAAGAGCCTTCTGCATCAATAATCTCATCCCCAGCCACAGGGCTATAGGTCTCACCTTTGCTTCTTACAAATATTTCTTTTATTGTATCTCCTACAACAACCACATCTCCAATTTCATGAAGTCCTGTGGAAGGATCAACAATATGTCCGTTTAGTATAACCATATATCCTCCTGTCTTGGATGCAAAAAGCATCCTATTTGTAATGTACATTCGTATGTTTTGTTAATGAACCGTCTCCATATAAAGCATATAACTTAATATCAACGCCTCTTTTTTAGATTCATTATCCGATTCCACAACCAAGTTCACTTCTACAATGTTCTCTTTGGCAACTACTTCAGTGACCTGAAGACTTGTATCTCCTATGAGTGATAATATCCCTTTTACATCCAATCCCATTTCACAAGAAGCATCACAATTTAACTTCAATCTTAAAGTACCACCATTATTATAGATTAATAAATCCTCTTCAGATACTTTTGAGAGAAAATCTTCCTTTGCCTTATTCTGCTCCTCAAATAAAGAGTATTGGTATTTTCTGCTTATTTGCATCACTTTCTTTACAAAAGGCAAATACCATTTTGAGTTTTCATCAGAGTATCTCTCACATATTTCTTTCTCTCTTAATGGCTTAAAAACCTGGTCATTTGTAGACAGCTTAGTTAGTGCTACTTCCTTTGAGCAAATAAATCTTTTATCAAATAATATTTTCATATTTTCATCTATTTCATTAATAGCTTTTCTGATTTCATTTAAATCCATATTTCATCTCCCTAAAAACAAGTAAACACACATAGTATATTTTATCACGATTTATGTTCTCACACAAGAATTTCAACGTCATAAAAAGAATAATTTATACAAAAATACTAATACTAATAAAAACTATTTTTCAGGATGATTTTTATGAATAACAACACTTTGTATTTGTGTCTCCAACAAAGCGTATTAGTTGGAACAAGAAAAATCAATATCAGCGATATAGCTACCATTTTCTGCAGCGATAAAGACATTAGTTATACTGTAGGAAAAATAGACATTATGACTCTTCCCGGCAACGAAGAATCCCAGGTGGTCATTACTGCACTAAAACTAATTCAGCTTATATCCCGTCAACATCCACATATTCATATAGAAACCTTGGGAAGTAGCGAAACTATAGTTTACTATAAAAACCTAAAGGCAAATACAGTAATGAAAATCAAAACGAAGGCACTGTTTCTAATGTTGCTTACCCTTTTAGGAACTGCATATTCCATTATGGCATACAATCAAGATGTAGCTTCCAACGAATTGTTAGGCAATCTTTATACACTATTTACCAACTCTTCTCCCAGCAAAACTAACCCCGGCTATTTTTTAGGAGTACTCGCCTACTCCATAGGTCTATGTATAGGTATGATAATATTTTTCAACCATGGCGTAAGCAGAAAAAACACCGACGACCCCACTCCACTCCAAGTACAAATGCGTCTATATGAGCAAGAGGTTAATCAGTGTATCATAATAGATAATAGCAGGGAAAATAAAACCATAGATGCTGATTAAAAGTGGTTTTTATATCATTTTTTGTGGAATAGCAGGTGGAGCTGTCGCTGCGGGGTATGTGGCATTTATAACATTACTGGGTGTATTTGAGAAAATTTCAGAAAAGTATAAGGCTTCGAAATATGTGAAAAATGTTGAACTTCTAATAATATTGGGTGTGTCAACAGCTAATTTAATACAACTTTTCCAATTGAAAATCCCTTTTGGCATACCTGGTTTTGTTATTTACAATTTTTTTGGAGGCATATTTACAGGATGCCTTGCAGGTGCATTAGCAGAAACCTTAGATGTCTTTCCTATCATATCAAGAAGATTTAATATTAGAGATTATTGGCCTTATATCATTGTAATCGGTGCCTTAGGACGAGCTATAGGAAATGTAGTAGAAGCTCTATTACTATAAAAAAGAAAGGATTATCATATATGAAATATAATCAAAGCCATACTGAATATAACAAATATGTGGAAATAGTTACTCCAAAACACAGCACCTTTAAAAATTGCCTGAATGCCTTTTGGGTAGGTGGTTTAATATGTGTTCTTGGACAATTAATACACAACGTTTCTATGGAATACTTCGACTTAAATAAAGATGATGCCGGTAGTGTTACATCTATCTTTCTTATATTGATAAGTGTCCTCCTTACAGGATTTAACCTATACAAAAAAATTGCCAAGGTTGGAGGTGCCGGTGCTTTGGTACCTATAACCGGATTTGCAAACTCTGTAGCTTCCCCTACCATTGAATACCAAAAAGAAGGTGAAGTTTTCGGAAAGGGTGTAAAAATATTTACCATCGCAGGACCAGTTATCCTATTTGGTATATTTACAAGTTGGGTAGCGGGACTAATTTATTGGATATTATTAAGTATTGGACTATTATAAGGAGGAAACAATGAATAGTGAAGCAATAGGAAAACAAACCATAAAATTTAACTGCCCACCTGCTATTATAAGTTCTGCATCAATAGTAGGCGAAATGGAAGGTCAAGGCCCTTTGGCTCCTTATTTTGACCAAATCGAGACTGATCCAACCTTTGCTAAGGAATCCTGGGAATTGGGGGAATCCGAAATGCAACGACGAGCTGTACAAACAGCTATATCAAAAGCAGGAATACCAAAAGAAGATATACGATATCTCTTCGGTGGTGATTTGCTAGGTCAGTTGATGAGTTCCACCTTTGGCATAAAGGATTTTGAATTCCCATTTTTTGGATTATATGGCGCATGTTCTACCTGTGGAGAGGCCTTAAGTCTTGCTGCTATGACCGTTGCCGCTGGTTATGCAAAAAATGTTGTGGCAACAACCAGTAGCCATTATGCCAGTGCAGAAAAGCAATTTAGATATCCTCTTGAATACGGAAATCAACGTCCTCTTTGCTCAACTTGGACAGTTACAGGCAGTGGTGCATTTATTGTATCCTCCACCAGCAGTGAACAGCCTTTATCAAATTATCCTCACATTGTTGCTATAACCACTGGAAAAATAGTCGATTATGGTGTACGGGACAATATGAATATGGGAGCATGTATGGCACCTGCTGCTGCAGACGTCATATATCAATGTTTAGATGACCTAGACCTTAAGCCTTCTGCCTTTGACAAAATAATAACCGGTGATTTAGGAAAAATCGGAAGTGAAATATTAATCAAAATCCTACTTGATAACGGTTATGACATAAGCAAACAACACATGGATTGTGGCGTGGAAATATATGATGACGAAAAACAGGATACTCACAGCGGTGGAAGTGGTTGCGGATGTTGTGCAGTTACATTAGCAGGATATATTCTTCACAATATGGCAAACCATACATGGAAACGTATTTTATTTGTGCCAACAGGTGCATTATTATCAACTGTAAGTTATAACGAAGGACAAACCATTCCAGGAATTGCTCACGGTATAATAATAGAACAAAATTAAAGGAGTATTACTATGGATTATATTAAGGCCTTTATCATAGGGGGAATAATATGTGTTTTTGCACAGATATTGATGGATAACACCAAGCTTATGCCGGGTAGAATTATGGTATTACTTGTATGTGCAGGTGTTATATTAGGTGCAATAGGAGTATATGAACCATTTGCAAACTTTGCAAAAGCTGGGGCAACAGTACCACTTACCGGTTTCGGATACAATCTTTGGGTGGGGATAAAAGAAAGCGTAAACCAAGATGGCTTATTAGGACTATTTCGAGGTGGATTTAAAATGGCCGCTGTAGGAACCTCAGCCGCTCTCATATTTTCATACCTGGCATCCCTTATATTTAAACCAAAAATCACAAAAAACTAATCATATTACAAGCAATTGCTTTTTAATATAGATAGTGTGTTAACAACACATGCAACCTTATATTTCTAGAAATAAAAAAGCCCTAACCTAAAATGGTTAGGGCTTTACTCTTTACAAAATCTATGGTGTTGTAGGTGCCTCTGTTATCGGTTCCTCCGTAGTAGTTGGCGCTTCTGTTTCCGGTGCCTCTGTAGTAGTTGGCGCCTCTGTTACTGGTGCTTCTGTAGTAGTGTCATTTGCACTATTGCGTTTAAATGTTGCATTGATTGTAACATTACCCTGAATATCCGTAAACGTGTATACTTTTACAGGACCAACACTAACTCCGTTTACAGTTACATCTGCAATTGAGAATCCTGTAAAAGGAGATATATATACTGTTACGGAAGAACCCTTTTCTACTCTGACAGAATTTGATATAGTTCCACCCTGTCCTGCAGTTGCAATAACTGTAGCCATATTACTACCATCATCCGGATGCATTGTACATGTAGCTTCCTCATCATACACTACATCCTCCCAATCATCTGGAGTTCCAACTATACTAACTTCGCCAGTTTCAGCATCTTCTTCTACAACGTATTTAACCTTATTAGGACATATTTCTGTAGCAATCATCTTAGAATCAGCACAGAACTCTACATATTCATGACCTTCACACACACCGCCAGGTAACGAATCTGTAGCGCAATAATCGCTGAAGGTTGGGCATCCCTCTGTCGGGGACTTTCCTGATATCTGACATACTGTAGCTGTGGTAATTCCATCAGGTCTTGCAGGGAAGGTAGCTGATGTATCCAGACCTTTAACCTCTATGACCTTGTCATTTATATCTCTCCACATATACTTATGAGCACTTGAACTACCCATATTAACGTTCATATCATATCCCATCCAAATAGATGATGTAAAATATGGGTTCATACCACAAAACCACAAGTCATAGTTACTTGAAGTTGTACCAGTTTTACCAGCACTAACCAAACCGCAAGTCATCTTTGCTGCATATCCGGTACCGCTATTCATAGTTGTTCTCATAGCATCAACAAGCTGCCATGAAGTAGTTTCTTTCATAATTCTACGCTGTCTGTTTGCAGGATCTGTATTGTCTATGACTACATTGCCATCATGATCCACTACCTTTGAATATAAAACAGGTTTTGTATAAATACCTTGGTTTGCAATAGCTGCATATGCCGCTGTCATTTCCAATGTAGTTACACCATATGATAATCCACCTAAGGCACAAGACTGTGTTATATCTGTTAATGCAGACTCCGAACCATCCGCCAAAGTGGTAAAACCGTAATCCAACAAATACTCAAAGGCCACTTCTGGTGTAACCTTTGTTATTGCTTTAACCGCAATAACGTTCATAGAATCTTCTATAGCTTGTCTTACAGTTACGTATCCTCTGTATTTCTCACCCCACCAGTTACTTACGTAGGTTCCATCATAGTATCTGTACTCTTCATCCTTGAATGAAGAAACTATACCACCCATTCCTGTATCTAATAAAGGTGTGTATGCAGCCAACGGTTTAAATGTTGAACCCGGCTGTCTGGTTGAATCTGTAGCTCTATTCAAGCCACGGTTAACATCTTTGTCTCCACGACCACCAACCATAGCCATAACATAGCCGTTTGACTGGTCTATAATTGTAAATGAAAACTGTGGCTGTGGAGTTATTGCAATAGTCTCCGCATAATAGGTACCTCCAGTTTCATTTAAAACATATTCCTTGTATTCATCAATGGCTGCTCTAGCTTCTGCCTCGTCTGAATATATAATATTGTACTTTGGATCACCATTTTTTTCCGAAAAATAGTCAATCAAATCATTGTGATCATAATTGAGCAATGTGACACCATCAACATCCTTTATAGTAAGTGCATATTGAAGGCCTACATTGTCGTAGCCAGAAACATAATCAGGATCATTTATAACCTCATTACAAACTTCCTGAATATCATAATCCTGTACAGAATATATGGAATATCCTCCAGTATAAATAAGAGTAGATGCCTCTGTCTTACTACAACCATATATTTCCATAAAGTCTTTTTCTAATGCATCTAAAATAGCATCCTCATAATAAGTATTGTAAGCATATGAAGCAACCTGTTCTTCGTGCTCAGCATCTATTCTTTTATATACATCATCCGCCAAAGCTGTCTCATACTCTGCTTTTGTAATGTAATTAAGCTCTAACATTTTATCGAGAACTAATTCTCTACGTTCAGCATTCTGTTCAGGTGATGTAACAGGATCATACTTACTAGGATTCTGAGTAATAGCAGCAATAACAGCTATCTCAGACACTGTAAGTTCAGTCATATCTTTGCCAAAATACTTTTCAGATGCTGATTGTATACCATGAACACCTCTTCCTAAATATATTGTGTTAAGGTAATATTCTACAATCTGTTCCTTAGTGTATTTCTTTTCAAGTTCTAAGGCTAAATACTGTTCTTGAATCTTACGTTCAAGTCTGTCCATAAATGTTCTCTCATCCAAACCTACGTTAAATACATGGTTTTTAATGAGCTGCTGTGTAAGTGTACTAGCACCCTGATCAAAAGAACCAGATGCCAAACCATTAACAAATGCTCTAAAGATACCTTTAACATCTATACCATTATGTGTCCAAAAACGTTCATCCTCGATTGCAACAAAGGCATTCACATAATCCTCAGGAATATCTTCATAGTAGACGTATACTCTGTTAGAATCAATTGTAGATATCTCTTTAACAACGTTTCCCTCTGTGTCATATATATATGACTTAAAGCCTTTTGGCATAATGCTTATCTCACTTATATCCGGAGCATTATCCAAAATACCCTTTATCATACCAAATCCGGCACCGGCAACAGCGATGATAACCGTTATAATACCTACTAGTAAAAACTTAAATATGTTCACTAGTACCTTTCTTTTCATCCTCTGTGATTTTGAGACAATTTTTCTTTGCTTTTTTATTGTCTCGTGCTTTGTATAGCCCATAGAGCTACCTCCCTTTATAAAGGCAGACAATGTCTGCTTAATTCTTAACAAAATATGGAAAGGTATTTCACCCACCTAATCGTCCAATATTATAGCAAATATTAAACACAAATACAAGCATACAACAAAAAAGTACCTACTATATTAGTGTATTTTATTTATTTTACTATATCAATTTTGAAAATTCCTCTAAATTCCATACCTTATCAACCAAACCTTCATAGAATTCAGGTTCGTGACAAACCAAAAGAATTGCACCCTTATACTCTTTCAATGCCCTCTTTAGTTCTTCTTTTGCATCCACATCCAAATGATTAGTAGGCTCATCCAAAAGTAATATATTAGTTTCCCTGTTTATAAGCTTACATAATCTGACTTTTGCCTGTTCTCCACCAGACAATACTTTAACTAGGCTTTCAATATGTTTTGTTGTAAGACCACATTTCGCAAGCGCACTTCTCACCTCATACTGTGAATATGCAGGAAACTCCTGCCATATTTCTTCTATACATGTATTGTTAGTTGGTTCCAACTCTTGTTCGAAATAACCTATACTAAGATAATCTCCCAATTGTGCCTTTCCCGAAACCGGAGGAATAAGTCCAAGTACACTCTTTAAAAATGTGGTTTTTCCAATACCATTAGTTCCCACAATAGCGATTTTTTCACCGCGTTCCATGCGAAGATTTATAGGTTTGGAAAGTGCTTTTTTATCATATCCAATTTCTAAATCCGTTGTTTCAAATACAATTTTTCCCGTTGCACGTGCATTTATAAAGTTAAACTCTGGCTTAGGCTTATCCTTTACAAGTTCAATAACTTCCATCTTGTCTAACTTTTTTTGTCTGGACATTGCCATATTTCTAGTAGCCACCCTAGCTTTATTTCTGGCAACAAAGTCCTTCAAATCGTCTATTTCCTTCTGTTGTTTTCTATAGGCAGCTTCTAACTGTTGCTTTTTCATCTCATGTATTTCTAAAAACTTGTCATAATCGCCTACATATCTGTTTAATTCTTGGTTTTCCATATGATATATCAGATTGATTACACTATTTAGGAAAGGTATATCATGAGATATGAGAATAAATGCATTCTCATACTCCTGCAGGTATCTTTTGAGCCATTCTATATGATGAGCATCCAAATAGTTTGTAGGCTCATCCAACAAAAGAATATCAGGTTTTTCCAACAATAATTTAGCTAAAAGCACCTTCGTTCTCTGTCCACCCGAAAGCTCCGTCACATCCTGTTCAAGCCCTAAAGCAAGCAAATCAAAAGCTCTAGCCACCTCTTCTACTTTTGAATCTATAATGTAAAAATCATTGCTATTTAAAAGATCTTGAAGCGTACCTAATTCTTCCATCATAGAATCCATTTCTTCCTCTGCCGCAGTTCCCAGCAAGTCACATATATCATTGATTCTTGCCTCAATTTTAAATAAATATTCAAATGCAGACCTAAGAACATCTCCAATAGTCATCCCTTGCTTCAAAACAGTATGCTGGTCCAAATAACCAACTCTTACATTTTTTGCCCATTCTACCGTTCCTTCATCTGGTGTGAGAGCACCTGTCACAATATTCATAAATGTAGATTTGCCCTCACCGTTACCCCCAATAAGACCAACATGCTCACCTTTAAGCAATCTAAAGGAAACATTATTAAATATTGCTCTATCACCAAATCCGTGACTTAAATTTGATACATTTAAAATCATAAAATATCTCCCAAAATCCCTAAGTATTTTTTTATTTCTTATTTCGTGAAAATTCTGACTTTGCTATATTATCATAAAGAAAAAATTTTTTCTACAATAACCTTATAACCTTAAATAAATCTTAAAATACTTGTGTCATTTTTCTTTGTATTATGATATAATTTTTCTATACGATTACACAAGGAGGTTAAGGTTTTATGCGAGGTTTTGTCGGTATAGGACAATCAGACAACATCGAGGCAGCTATAAATGAAGCTACTGGCGGTCTTAGAAATGCTGATTTACTTATTCTTTTTGCTCCATTTGATAAAGCAGCCAAAGCAGCAGAGCTTTTGGCAGCCAAGTATCCTTCTGTACCTATGATAGGAACAACCGGTACATCAGTAGGAAAAGGAACTTTATTAGAAAACGCGATTACGGTTATTGGTATGGCAGGTGTATCTGTAGCAACGGGCATTATCAAGGATACTACCAAATCCCCAATCACATACATAAAAGATTTTGAGAACGACTTACGTTCATTAGATGCATCAACAGAAAACACTGTTTGTCTGGAATTTGTTACTAACAACGAAGAAAAAACTATTTCGACGATAAACTCTGTTTTAACAAGATACAACATATCTCTAGCTGGTAGTACAGCTCATGGCACTCCTCTTGGAGAACAACCTTCCGTTATATTCAACGGAGCTTTATACAAAAAAAGTTGCGTATACGCTTTTGTTAAAAACAATGCAGGTCGTATTTTTGTAACAAAAGAAAACATTTACGAAACATTGTCACCTAAACCTTATTTTGCCAATCTGGTAGATACAAACACCAAGACCTTATTCCAATTGGATGGCACCCCTGCTTTTCAGGTATATACAGATGAAACTGGTGTAGAAAAAGATGACATTGTCTCCAACATGATTAACAACCCTCTTGGACGATTATTAGGGGATGATATATACCTTATATCAACTAGCTCCTTGGATTTAAATGGTGTTATGTTTAACGGTAAAATCATAAATGAAAACGACAGCATATACATCATGAAATTGGGTGATTACGCAAGTATCAATCAAAATACAAGAAATTCAGTCCGAGGTTTTTCAGGCAGAACGTCTTTTGTTCTATCCTTTGACAGCACAAACCGTATAAAACTCTTCCAGCAGGAGGATTACTTAGATGAGTACATTTCCAATATGTCTTCTATCTCAAACTATGCGGGACACATTGGTGATGGACAGCAGTACAACACACAACATATGAACCAGACCCTTGTACTGGTTGCATTTGAGTAAGGAGGTCAATATGTTCAAGAAAAAATACGAAACACACGCTGTACCTCTTGAAACAGAAACAGGTGTCGCCCTTCAGGAAAGCCTATACCCTATTTCATATATGTCAAAATGTTTAAAGGATACACGTAAGGCTCTTATTCAGGAAGAAATAAATACAGCTCAACAGATTACAACTATTCAGGATTCCTTCGAGACTATTCTTGAGCAATCTGATAGAGTTGCAGAAGGTATGGATACCATAAAAATCAAGGTTAATAATATCGTTGACGTATCCTCTCAGATTGAAGGAAGTGTAAACGAAGTTTTAGAAGCGACCTCCCAAGCCAGCGACAATGTAGATAGTCTGCAGGAAAGCTCTGCAAATGTTATTTCCGACTTTGAAAAAGTCATTGAAGTTCTTGGTAATTTCCAGAAAACTTTTGACGAGATTCAAGAGACTATGTCAGGCATTATCGGCATCGCTAACCAAACAAATATGTTATCTCTCAACGCTTCTATTGAGGCTGCCAGAGCTGGCGAACACGGCTTAGGCTTTGCTGTTGTTGCATCTGAAGTAAGTGCCCTTTCTGCTGAAATCAAAAAACTTGTTGACACAGTAAATATTAATATGACTACATTGAAGCAGGATGCGGCCAATCTCAACTCATCTATGGAAACTGCTAATGAAATGTTAGTTCATGAGCAGGAACAGGTTGCACAAACCACCATTTTATTCAACAACATTAAGGACTCTGTTAGCGGAGTTATCGAAGTACAAAAAGCAATTGCATCCTTCGTTGATGACTGTAACGAAACAGCGGACACCATCCAAATGGATGTTGAAAGTGCAAAAGAGAGCTACATTGGTGTTGCAGACAATGTAAACGCATTATCAAAAGATATTACAAAAAAGAATCTCATCTACGAAGATATGGCAAATATCATTGATCAATTAGACCCTATTGTAGATGAAATAAAAAGCAACAATAAATAAAAAAAGAGAAGTTGGTATATATCACATACCAACTTCTTTTTTGTATTGAGTGCTCAATTTATTTGCTACAAAAATAATCATTTCCTCTAATTCGTATAGTTTTAAGACTTCTGTCTTAGGTTTTATGCCTTTGTACTTACATTTTCCTATAAAATTAACAATGTCTTGAAGATTACTTGCATCATAATCTATATTAGTTTCCTCTATCAGCTTTAGATTTTGTATTAAATCCGGATGTAAATCTAATGTTGTAACCCCAAATCTATCTACTATGTAATCATTTATTCTATCATAATCGCCATAGTACATATCCTTGGAGAATAAATCATTTCTCAATACAACAACATTCTCATCTAATAATTTGACTTTTTCAACCTTATCATACCTAGAAGTCGGATTCATGTTTTCATCATAGAAAGCAAAATGTTTCTTCCAATATTCTGTCACATACATGTAATCAAAAAAAAGATGAGCATAATATCCAAATACAAAGGTGTTATCAAGCATACCATCATACTTTTTTAGAAACGCTTTCAAATCAGGCTTTCTCACAAAATCTTTGTAATTCGAATCCGACCAAAAATGAGTTATTCTTTTATCATTATTATGAACAAAATCTGGAATAACACTACCAAACCTCAAAGAATCTGCAACGATTTTATCCTCTATATTACAGTTTTTTATTATCTCCTCAGCTACAGCAAGATGCATTACATAACCTGGCATAATTTCACTCCTGACAATATACTGTCATCCAAAAATATGTTGCTAAGCTTGTGTCTATCTCCTCTTATAACATCTCTTTTTGAATTTGTATCAATTGCTAAATAGTATTCTTCCAAACCAGATGCCTTAGGCATATTATATGGGGTCTTACTGTCACAAAACTCACCTTTTTTCATATTTTCAACACTATAAAACAACAATCCTTCCAATATGGCATTAAGTTTTACGATGTTATCCTTTTCGCCTCTTAATGACTCTTCAGTTGTATCGAAATCACGTTTAAAATCTATACTCCTCATATATATATTTTCTTCATTCCCAAAGCCTTGTTCCATAAAAATCCTGTTGAATCTTTCCATAGAGCCAAGCCTTCTTGTCAAGGTTGCATCAACACTTGCGGACATACTTTCGCCAACCACCACAGCGTAAACATAGGTACCTGTAGACACTCTAAGATGTTTTACAAATGAATACACCGCCAAAGATATTCCCCACATATGAGTTGGAAAAACAATACCAACACTATTTGCCTCAAGAATCCCCCCATCATACTGTGTATATTTCCTTAACTTTGTATTATTTAAACCTCTGGAAATATGCATAGCAATCTCTCTGCCTGCATCCATTTTCCTAAAGTGTCCTGTAGCTGGGAGTTCTTCCATATCTGATACATAAAAAATAATGTTCTCTTTATTTGAGTATCTTGACATCCGTGTTAATTTACTTTGATCCATGATTACCTCCTGACAAGCGATTCATAAAAGGTTTTAAAGGAATATCTCAAATACTCCTCTTTGTTCATATTCAATCTTAGGTCTAATCCCTCACGATGTCTCTCTGCCACTTGAATAATACCGCTAATAGCTGACCACATATATAAAACTGTGGGCTGAATTTCTAAATCTGTCCTTATAAATTTGTGGCGAAGTCCTTTTTCTAACAATCGCCTGATTAAGGATTCTAATCCTCCTGTCATATCTATATCAGTTGTCGTGTTAGCTTTCTTGCTATTGGTCATCTTCCCTTCGCCCATCAAGCTAGCATAATACTGAGGATACTTCTCTTCAAATCTCACGAGGCAATCACACACTCCATAATAACTAGACTCGAAGTCCTCTTCTCCTTCTATGTAAACTTCTAACTCTCCTGTTAACATATCTAGATATTCTTTCACTATTTTGTTGTAAATGTCTTCCTTGCTCTTGAAATATACATATATCGTGGACTTACTATAATCAGCCAGTTTTGCAATATCATCCATGGTTGTTTTCTCAATACCCTTTGTTTCAAACAACTCCTTAGCTGCTGTAATTATGTTGTCACGATTAAACTGCTCTAGAGCAACCTTTTTTCGTGTTCCCATAAGCTCCTCAAACCGTAAGTATATATATCGTACTTTTGGTACGATATATATACTTATATAATATATTTCGCACCTATTTATCGTTTATTGTACTATTAGTTCGATTGATTGTCAATAGCCTTTCTCATCTGTAACAGCAATTTCTTCTCTAATCTGCTTACTTGAACCTGACTTATCCCTAATATTTTCGCCACCTCTGTCTGGGTCTTGTCCTGAAAATATCTCATAATTATTAATCTTTGTTGATTTTCGTCTAAGGATTTTAGCCCTTGTTCCACTAATAATCTGTTATACATTCCCTCTGCAGCAAGCTCTCCTTCTCCATCATCTGCAATTCGATCTACCAAGTACATTTCACTTCCATCATGCCCACACACAGTTTGGTATATTGACTCTATGTCTCGATTTGCCTCCGTAGCCATCACAATGTCTTCTATAGACAAATTTGTTTCTTCTGATATTTCTGCGATGGTTGCTTCCCTTCCCATTGCATTTGATATTTTTTCTCGTGCCAGACTTATCACATATCCATTTTGTTTTAATACTCTGGATACTTTAATAATGCCGTTATCTCTTAAAAATCTTTTTATTTCTCCTGAAATTAACGGGACTGCATAGGTAGAAAATTTCACTTCGTATGCCTCATCAAATCGTTCAATGGCCTTCAATAATCCTATGCAACCTATCTGATAAATATCTTCCAAATCATAACCTCTTCCCAAGAACCTTTTTGCAATACACCATACCAACCCTGTATTCTCCGAAACTATCTTTTCCTTTGCATCTTTGTTCCCACTTTTCGCAAGTTGAAATAGTTTCATATCATTCATTTACTCAAATTGATGGCGTATTACACCTATCTCCTTCCACATTTTAACAATTGTTCCTTTACCATATGTAGATTCCACCTCCAGCCCATCCATGAAGGCTTCCATAAAAGAAAATCCCATTCCGGATCTTTCATCCTCCGGCCTGCTTGTATATAAAGGTTCCATAGCTTTTTTTATATCTTCTATCCCATTCCCCTCATCAATTATTTCAATATATATTTTTCTCCCATCAACCTTTGCCTTAATTCGAATCATTCCATCCCTATTTTCGTATCCATGAATTATAGAATTGGTTACCGCCTCGGACACAGCTGTTTTTACGTCTGAAACCTCCTCCAATGTTGGATTAGTACTCGTTATAAATGCTGCAACAACCATTCTTGCAAAACTTTCATTTTGCGCCGCACTCTTAAATTCAACAACCATTTCGTTAGTATTATTCATAATATCCTCCCTCTATCATTTCACTTATTATTTCTTCCTTGTTTTCTTTTTTAAAAAGAATCCTATATATTCCTGACATTTTTAAAATCTTATCAATCTCAGGTCTCACATTTATTGCATAAACACAACCGCCCTTGTCATGCACCTTTCTAAATCTTCCTGTTATAAGTCCAATGCCAGAGCTATCCATAAAGGATGTATCTTGAAAATCAAAAATTAAAAATTTAATATTTTCCTCCTTAAACACCGAATCACTTCTTTTTTTTATTTTCTCTGCCGCATAATGATCTAATTCCTTTGGCAGATAGTAAATCATAACGCCATTGCTAACATCATAATTTTTCATTTATAACACTCCTTAAAAATATTTTTAAACAAAATAAAAGAAAGCAAAATAAACTATTTTGCTTTCTTTTGTATCTTATCCATATTGGTTCTTTTGTTTTATTCGTTATCTATCATATCCTGCACATCTTCAATAGACATACCATGCTCGACCTGCGAATAATCCGGCATTGACACACCATCTGTAGGTGAAGCTATCTGGTTATTTAGCTGGTCATTAAGCGCTTGTATTTCCATATTGAGTGCTTGAATCTGAGAGTTTTTTGATGCCAACTCCTCACTATATGATTGAATCAACTCACTATTATCAATTCTACTTCTTTTTTCCTTAAATGGCATTATTATAAACGCAAAAATCAGTATGCCTAAAACTAAACCTATCAGCACATACACACCTGAATATCTTGCGAAATTAGCCACATCAAATTCTCCCGCCTTAACAGTAGCAACTCTGGAGCTTGGAAGATGCCTGTTTACACGCTTTTCATTTTTTCCATCTATCAGAGTATCTCCATCCACAGTAACAGAAACCTGATTCATATACTCTTCATCAAAAAGTCCATCATTTTCAACAGATTCCATGCGCATACGGATTATATTTTCATCGCTATCTCCCATCTTGTGTAGATATCTGATAGCTACTGGGTTTGCCTTATCTATCTTTAATACTCTCCGCAGGGTTTTTCTAGCATTTTCGTAATGGTTTGTTTCAATATTAAGTAAGGCAAGCAATAAGTACCCCTTTACAAAGTGAGGATTATCCTTAAGTATAGTTTTTAGTTGGATAATGCTTAAGTCCAAATCTCCATTATGTGCATAGGTCAATGCCATATTGAATTTTCTTGCAATCTGATCTACGCTATCCAATTGAGTTGGATCCTGCTTGAGAGCCTTGATATAACGAGTTGCTATGTTATTGTTGGGCATATAATTACTACTCATAACCCAATGGCTCAAGGCTGTAACCACCTCGCCCATCTCGTAGTATATAAGTCCCAACAGATTTCTAGTCATAACATTTTTCTTATTATATCTAAGCAACATATTCAAAGATTCTACAGCACCAGAAAGGTCTCTAGCCACCGCCTTATCATAGCCTATATTGTAATAATAATTGGATGTATTATATGCTTTTCTAATAATAGCAAGGGGCATATAGCAGGCAGAACAATATCCATTTTTCATAACCTGTGCACCACAATGTGGACACAACACCGGTTTTTTGGTCGCCATATCTATCTCCTTATCCTTCCAGCCATGGAATGTTGAATACCAGACTGTGCATCTTTAATTTCACTTGTAATCTGAGCTACAATATCACTTATATCCCTAAGATCATTGCTATATATAGCCTCTTCCGCCTGACTAACATCAGGTATAGGAGCAAATCTATTGAGCTCTTCCTCAAAATTAATCATATTAGTACCTCCTGTGCAATCTCCTTTATACTTCCTATAAGATAAAGTGAACCTACACAAAACAAAATATCTTCTGAATTTTTCACTTCGTAATAGCCTTTTTTTAATGCACTCTCAATGTTGTCACTGTAGTAAATATCCGGTGGCACAAGCTGGTGTGACACATAATAATCTTTAAAAACCTCTGCTATCCTGCCTGCTTCAACACCACGGGATGAATCGATAGATGTAACAAATATTTTGGATAAACAAAGACCTTCACACAGCATATTTATCATAGGTTTATAGTCTTTATCCCCTGCCACCGCAAAAAGTATATGAACATTTTTTCTGTGAATACTTTTATTTATACTTTCCAGAAATCGTTCAATAGCATCAGTATTGTGAGCTCCATCCACAATTACTTTTTGATGAATCTGCTCCATACGGCCTGGCCAGAAAAAGAATCCTAGTGCTTTTTTGAGGTCTTCTTCTTCAATAAATCCCTCATTTTTGAAAAGTTCATTACAAAGAACAATTGCTGTCATAGCATTATCAACCTGATAAGTAGCTATTCCATTATTAAGCTTTAAGTTACGGTATCTATAATAACCATTATCCATTGAAAAATCAATGGTTTTATCTGATATTTCATTTATTATATAATGTGTTTTTGCGACATTTATTTCAGGTGTATCAAGCAAATTAGCCTTATCTAAAATCACCTGATCAGCCTCAGCATTTCCAGTATGGTAAACAACAGGAACACCCTGTTTAATAATTCCTGCCTTTTCACTTGCAACGGCCTGTATAGTTTCGCCTAAATACTCTGTATGGTCTAATCCTATAGACGTAATAACAGATATCTCTGGTGACAAAATATTGGTGGCATCTAACCTACCACCCAACCCAGTCTCATATACTACATAATCCACCGACTTCTCGGCAAAGTAAATTGTGGCCATAGCAAAAACAAATTCAAAGAAAGACAGATGCATTCCTCCCTCACTCTCAACCAAGTCTACTGCTTTTTTTACTGCCATATAGGCTTTCAAAAATTCTTCATCAGAAATATCATTGACAATAAGGTTACCATCTCTTATTTCAGTTATAGATATTCTTTCATTAATTCTTAGCAGATGAGGAGAAGTAAAAAGTCCCACACGATATCCTTTAATTCCCAAAATATTGGCTGTAAATCTTGCAGTAGATCCTTTTCCATTGGTTCCAGCAATATGAATTGCTTTGCATGTCAAATGGGGATTATTTAATACCTGCATTACTCTTAAAAGATTATCCCTCCCTGACTTGTTAAGCTTTGATTTGTCAGTACTAAACCGGGGAATATTTATTATGTTGTCTACTGCTTTCTCATACTCTGTCATTATCTATTATCTACCTTCTCCGGATATAAATCATGATGTACTAATCTGTCGTAAGCCACTTGCTCCCATTTTGTCCCCGGCTTTCCATAATTACAATATGGGTCAATAGATATTCCTCCTCGTGGAGTAAACTTTCCCCATACCTCAATATATTTAGGGTCCATCAATTTAATTAAATCCTTCATAATTATATTCACGCAATCCTCGTGGAAGTCTCCATGGTTTCGAAAACTAAATAAATACAATTTAAGAGACTTACTCTCCACCATAAGAGTTTCAGGAACATACGAAATATATATAGTTGCAAAATCAGGTTGTCCTGTAATTGGACAAAGACTTGTAAACTCTGGGCAATTGAATTTTACAAAATAATCATTGTCCGGATGTTTATTCACAAATGTCTCTAAAATATCTGCATCATAATCTGAAGGGTACTTTACTCCCTGATTACCAAGAAGGGATAAACCTTCTGTTTCTTTATCTGTTCTTGCCATATAAACAAATCCTCCTAATTAAAATAACCATTTTATAATTGTATCTCATTATCATTATAAAAGGAATATATAATTTTTCCCTTAACCTTTTTTTCCGTGAGTTTTTCTAAGATATCACCATAATAATCTAACTGCGCCTTATGTCTTTCTACCAGACTTTCAAGAGAAATCCTGTCAGTTTTATAATCCATAACTACAATCTCATCATCCTCATAGAAAAAAGCATCTACTATACCTTGAACAACTATTAAATCTTTACCAGGGGATTCTTCTACATCATCGTATATATCAGCCACTCTAACCCCTGCTGAAAATTGTTGTTCTTTTTTAAGATTACCCTTCTTTGCAGCCTCTATCATACGTTTTCCTAACTCGGACTTAAGCATACGCTCTATTTTTGTTATCTCTATTACGTCAAGTTCTTCTTTTGACATTACTCCATCTTTTAGAAGCTGATTTTTCAGGATTATAATATCGTCCACCGGATTGCTGCTACAGGATGCAAAATCAAAAAGCTCCATAAACTTATGTACCAGTGTACCTACAGTGCTGGCTGAAAGGCCCGAACCAAAGGTATTAGTATTTGTCGAGGAAGTTTTTTCATCTACTGAATCATCTTCCAAAACGCTCTCATCATATATATTGTCAGCGCCCTCATCAAATTCTTCTCCATCAAAAGCTTTCAATTTCTTTATATCTGATATAGATATTTTGCTATTTATATCAGTATTGAAATGATATGCATATTTGTTTGTGAAATTTGATTTTATATCCTCATAATCATCATTCTTTTCATATGTAATAGCGTTATTAACAAGAGCATCCACATCTAAAGTTACCCTTATTGCTTTATTAGTACCCAGTGCAATTACATCTTCATAAGAATAATCTTTAATGTGTATCATTTCATCCACATTTAATCTGCTTTTCAGACTCTCATATCTCATCATAGTCATAAGAATGAGCTTGATAAAACTTGTCTGTGGCGCTGTACGAATACTATAAGGCAATACGAGGTCATCTTCATCTATTATCTTTGCGTTACTCATATATTCGGAAATACCTCTGTCTGCTGCAGTCAGAATTAATTTCTCTTTGGCTCTCGTCAACGCAACATATAATATTCTAAGTTCTTCTGCTCTATTATCACGCAAAATAAGTTCCTTGATACATTTTTTTATAAATGTATCCTTAGTATAACGTTCATCTGTATACACAGCAGAAGCTGCCAAATAATAATCACTGTGAATTAATGCAAATGATTTTGAATCCTCAATATTAAATCGCTTCCCTAAACCGCTTAGAAAAACTATAGGAAACTCTAAGCCTTTACTTTTATGCATACTGAAGATACGAACAACATTATCCTCATCTGAAAGAGCATTTGCTTCCCCAAAGTCCTTTTCGTTAATCTTGATTTTCTCCATGTATCTTAGGAAATTAAACAAGCCCTTATAATATCCATTTTCGTAGGCTCTGGCCTTCTCTAACAAAAGATCCAGGTTTGCCCGTCTCTTTTTTCCTGATGGCATGGCTGCAACAAAATGATAATAACCGGTCAAATTCATCGCCACCCAAATAAGCTCAGATATAGTAAGCTCTTTCTTCAGCTCCTTTAACCTTACAATTATATTCATAAATCCCTTTAGCTTTTCTGAAAGTTCATTTTCACAATGTTCAATATACCAAATACACTTATCGTATAATTTAGATTTTTTCTTATCTGATTTGTATGCATAATCGCAAACCATAGCTAAATCATCTTCATTCAAAGGACTCATTGGCGACAGTAACACAGCAGACAATGGTATATCTTGTCTTCCATTATCTATAACAGCAAGAAGAGACAAAACTGTCTTTACTTCCATGGCATCAAAATATCCTTTAGTATCTTCAAGATACACAGGAATACCTTCTTCCATCAAAACCTTGTAAAAAGATTCTCCAAAGCCTTTTATAGACCGGGCAAGAATAACTATATCCTTATACTGTGCCAGTCGATACTCCTCAATATCCTCATCATAAATATATTGTCCAGTTTGATGATTCGTAAGCTCCTTTATTTTTTTTGCAACAACTCTCGCTTCCAATTCAAATTTAGCTAAGTCCCTATCATCATCACTTAAAAATGTATCCTCATCAACTTGACTATCCACTAAAAGAATATCTGTTGTTTTACTAATTCTATCTTCTATTTCTGAAGATGGCTTGGGATATTCTTTTGTAGCGACAAGTGCTACATCTTCGTTATAATCTATTCCTCCCAGTTGACGATTCATAAGCTGATAGCAAAAATAATTAGTGGTATTTAAAACAACATCTCTGGAACGAAAATTATTTTTCAGCTCTATCTTTATTTCTTTTCCATAGGATTTAAATTTATTGTATTTGTCAATAAATAAATCTGGTCTAGCCATTCGAAATCGATATATAGACTGCTTCACATCTCCTACTAAAAACATATTAGGATTATCTTTATAATATCCAGAAATTGAGGTCAAAATGTCCTCTTGTAAAAAATTACTATCCTGATACTCATCAATATATATTTCTTCATACCGCTCAGCTATCTTCTTTCCCACTTCTGTAGGCACAGCTCTTCCATCTTTGTCATAACCTGCACACAAAAGTTTGTAAGCGTAATGTGATATATCTGAAAAATCATAAAGTTTTTTTGAAACTTTTAGCTTTGTATATCTGTCTAAAAACTCCTCAACCAGTTCTATAACCGGAACAAGATAGTTGCTCATATACTTTATTTCTTCCACTATACTTTTTGCATCTACCTGTAGTATATTGGCCTTTTTAAAAATATCCCTATATATTTTTCGATAATCCTTTACCTGTTCATACAATTTAGAATCATACTCATCACCATTACAGGAAATAGTGTTTTTGAATTTAATGTTTAATTTGTCTAGGAGTTCACCATAGCTTTGACATGATTCAATAGCCATAATGCATTCTATATCTCGACTGATTATGTCATGATTCTTATCAGGTCCACCGGGAAGAGAAGAAATCTCTAATGCGGTCTTAGCATAAGAACAAGCCTCCTTAGCTTTACTTTTTGCAATGTTTAGGACTTCTTTAATCATTGGCAATTTTTCTAATTCTTCTTCTGTAGAAATTTCCAAATATTCCTTGGCATTACAAAGCCACTGTTTAGGTACCGGATAACTTGATATTAAATCATATATTTTTAGTATCACATTCTTAAGGCCTTGATCTGTTTTATCACCCGAGAATATATCTACCAAAGTATAAAAATCCACACCAGAAGATATTTTATCTTTTTGTTTATAATGCTCATCAAAAATCTCTTCCAACACATCTGCCTGAAAAAGAGACATCATACCAGCATCACCAATATTTACCGTTGAATCTATATCCAAAAGGCTGAAATTTTCTTTTACTACATTTAGACAAAAACTATCAATAGTTGCAATATCAGCCTTATTAACCAATACAGATTGTTTGATTAAATGCTCATTGTTTGGATTTTTATCTAATTCTTCTATAATCTTTTCAGATATTTTTTCTCTCATCTGTGAAGCTGCTGCCTTAGAAAATGTAACCACTAAAAATTGGTCAATATCTACCGGATTATTTTGATCTAAAAGCTTAGATAAAATACGTTCAACCAAAATGGTAGTCTTTCCCGATCCAGCTGCAGCAGATACTAAAATACTGGAATTTCTGTTTTCTATTGCCAGCTGTTGTTCATTAGTCCATGGCATTTGCCTCACCTCCTAACGTCTCATCTATTGCAATGTAAATATTTTCATTATCAGTATTTTTAAACTGATAATACTTATAGGAATTAATCCCTCCCCTTGCATCAAATCTACAAACTGATGCAAAAGGACACCATTTACATGCGGTATTATTTTCGTGCTTAATTGGTCTTTTTTCAATATTTCCGCTCAGGATATTTTTTGAAATGTCTTTCACCTTGCACATTGCATATTCTAAAATTTTATCAAAGCTTTCTCTATTTATTGCTTCAAAGCCTTTAAGTACAAACTCCTTTTCCCGCTTTTGTTCTGCTTTTACTGCAGTATCACCCTTTACATATGGGTCTTTCATCTGGTAGTAATACATTCCCTCTGGGAGAATTTCTACCTTATGTTCACCCGTCTTATTATAGGTTTCATCCATAAGTTCCGTAACAATTTGCATATAAACAGAAAGCTGCAATTGTAAACCCTCAAACACTTCATTGAGTTTGAAATTGTGTTCACTTGATTTATAGTCAATGATTTTTATTTTAAGCTTGTTTTCTACTGAATCGTAATAAACATCTCCTCTATCAACAACTCCCACAAGGTTTACCTTTGTTCCATCATGCAAAGTTATTTCCTTTGTAAATCTATGTTCAAATAAAACCGGGGCGAATTTATCATTTCCACTAATATTTACCAGGGTCTTGGCAGTACGCTTGCCAATCCTTTTCAAAATAGTACGAAGATATTGATATTTACCTTCATCAATAATCTTTCCGTTGTACTCCTTATCATAGGCATAGTCAATGAATCGTTCAACTAATTCGTCTCTCTCTTCTTCTTTTATGGCTGACCAATCATTTTTCATGTTATCATATACATGACGATATAACCTTTCCATAGCGGTATGAAGAATATTACCTGTACTCAAATTGTCGATGGCTCTTATTTCCCTTTCTCTAAGACCGAGAATATACTTAAGATAATACGAATATGCACAATTAGAATACTGTTCCAGTCTGGATACAGATACCGATGCCAAATTGAGTCTGATTAAATCTTTCACCTCATCAGACAAATGTTTTGGCACATTCATATAAGTCATCGCATCCACAATTCTTTGAAGTGTATGGGTATATCCTAATTCCTCATAAACCTTATACAATCCATATACCTTAGATATATCTACCTTTTCTCCCAAAAGAATACTCCAAAGACCTTCAATAAGATAATCTTGTGCTGCTTCCGGAGTGGCAATAAAACAAGTAGTACCTCTGTTTTGTTCTACCTTAAGTTTTGAAAAGATATTGGTTAATCTACCAATAAAATATGATGAACGAATAGGTTGCGTAGCGCCATTCATATTAGTATATGATACATATAACCTGTGGGATGGCTTTGTCAGATTGATGTATAGATAGAACTGTTCAATAAAAGTATTCATCTTCTCTGTAGGTGCAAGTTCAAAATTAAAGTTACTCAAAGCCTCCTTGTCTCTGTCACTTATTATTTGAGAAGGGGTGGATTTACGTGGTATAATTCCCTCATTTACTCCCACCACAAAAAGAGCCTTAATATCCTCAAGTCTAGTTCTAGTAATATCACCCACTGTCACCATATCTATCTTTCCCGGTATCATGCCTAGTCCTAAATCCTTTATACCCAAGTCAATTAGCTCAGCAAATTCCCCAATATCCACTTTTTTCAAACCAAGTATTTCTTTCATTTTCTGAAGAAGTGAGCATATCTTGTCATATAATCCCTTTGTTTCAGACATTGCTTTTTCATAATTCATTTTGTCCATAAAGATATGTAATGCTTCCACATACTCTTCTATTGTTAATGTCTTACCAGATACAGCATTGTAAAAATCAACAATTTTGTCCATAAATATCTGGCGCGGAATATCTGCCTCATCATCCCATATGGTATTCCAATATTTGAAACCTCTAACACCTCTCGCTAAAACAAAATTTTCCAGGGTTTCTATTTGTTCAGTGGACATTTCGTCAATAATGCCAGCTTTAAGGAAGGCAAATACACTATCATAAGAAAAACCTTCTTCCACTATTCTGAAAAGATGATTTATAGAGTCTATATACGGATTATTCTTTAATGGTCTTTTATAATCCAAAAAGTAAGGTATATCGTAGGTTGGCAGTATCTGGTCCACATAGGCGGTCATACCTTCTAAATCACCAGATATAATGGCAATATCCTTATATCTATACCCTTTTTTCACCACAAGTTCTTTTATATGCTGGGCCACTCCAATAAGTTCTTTTCTTGGATTCTCATAAGCAGTTACTGAAATATTATTTAACGCTTTAGTATATTTGTTGTAGGGATATCTAAATAAATTCTCTTCCAAATGAGCTAATTCTTCGTTGTAAAAACTTTCTGTTTTCCATCTGTTTTTAGTATCTCCCTGAATAAACATATCCTTTTCAATACTAATCCCAAAACTATCAGCAAGTCTTCCTAATTTGTTCACAGTATTCTTGGTTAAATAAAATATCTCATGCTCACCAACATATGCCCTGTCATAAGATTTTCTGTCTATAGTATGAAGGGAATAAATCTTCTTTGAATAACACATAAGCTGCCCTACAACCTTAAGCTGAATAGGGGTAAAGCCTGTAAACCCATCCAGGCATATAACACTGTTTGCTATAAGTTTCGACATACTAATATTGTCATAAAGCAGCTCCATAATCTCTTCTGCTACAATGAAATCCTGACTGATTTTTTCCTTAAATGCTTTGATAATAATACATATGTCATGAAGCTTATCAGCCAATAATTTGTCCCCGGTTTCCTTAATACGCTCTATGGTTTGTTCCATAGACTGCATATCCAGATTATACTGATATATTTCAGACATTATAGATTTCACTTCATCTATAAATCCAGATTTATCAAGATTGTTACTAAATACAGATAATTGCTCCTTTACTTCACCAGCCACCTGTCTGATAAGCATAGTTTTACCAAAATCCTCCAACACCTTTCCCGGCTTTATATTCAACTCATCAAATATCCTATAGGAAAGTCTGTTAAACCCTATAACATCTATATTCATACTTCCCCCTCTTGGGTGAAGTGTAACCATCTTTCGTTGAAGTGCGAGGGAATATTGTTCTGGTACCAGTAATATATAATTAGTCTCTGGATTTGTCATTGAATCATTGATTATTTTATTGTATATATAATGGGATTTTCCTGCTCCCGATGGACCTAGAATAAACTGTAAAGACATATATTACCCTCCCTTTATTTACTGATTGCACACTTAAGATTATACAATATTTCATTGACCAAATAAACGGATTTTGAAGAAAACAAAGAACTTTTTTAGGAGAAATCATAAAAACTCCTCATTAAGAATATATTTATAATAATCTTAATGAGGAGCTTGTTAAAATGTCATCAAAAACTAAAATTGTTGTACTAAAATCAAAAGAACTTATCTATACCGGCATCTTTATTGTGTTGGGAGTACTATTAATAATGCTACTATTTTATATGTTTTCTCCCGACAAGCCTGAAAAAAAAGCCACAGCTTCTTCCACACAAGAAATAAGCACTGAAGAAACTGTAGCAACTACATACAAGCCTGGCGTTTATACCTCTGAGTTAAACCTTGGCGGTTCTTCCTTACAGCTTTCTGTCACTGTAGACGAAACCGCTATAACTCATGTAGACATTACAAATTTGGATGAAACCGTCACTGCTATGTACCCATTACTTAATCCTTCATTAGAAGAAATAAACAATCAGATAAGTGCCTCAAATTCAATTGACGATGTAACCTATTCCAGCGACAACAAGTATACCTCCATAATGATAATAGAGGGTATTAAAAAAGCTGTAGAAACTGCTGTTATAGTGCCTTAGGCACTATAACGCCACCTGTTTTGTATATACTATTTGCAGGAACAAAACCTCTCACAGGTGATAAAGGATATATATTAGAATTTGAACCTATAACCGTTCCTGGATTTAGTACAGAGTTACATCCCACTTCAACACAGTCTCCTAACATTGCTCCAAATTTTTTAAGTCCGGTATCTATGTCTATTTCACCACTTTTTACATGAACTAAGGTTTTATCACTCTTTACATTTGATGTAATAGAACCAGCTCCCATATGAGACTTATATCCTAACACAGAATCTCCCACATAGTTATAATGTGGCACCTGAACATTATCAAATATTATAACATTCTTTAATTCTGTAGAATTACCAATAACACATTCTGCACCAACCAATGCATTTCCTCTTATAAAAGCACACTGTCTAACTTCTGTTTTGGGACCAATTATCGCAGGTCCCGCAATATAAGCTGATTCAAATACTTTTGCAGTTTTGTGTATCCACACATTTTCTGATACTTCATTATATTCTTCTTTATTAAGATTTTTTCCTATCTCCAATATCCAATCCTTTATATGAGGCAATGCCTCCCAAGGATATGTAAGAGTGGATAATTTATCTCCTGCCAAAGTATGTTCAAGGCTGTAATTTGATTTTACTTCCAATGATTTCATAATACATTCTCCTTATTATTTCTTTCCAGAGCTTTTTTGATAAAAAGGCTTTGTCTGATCAAATATATAAGTTATCTTATATTGATTATCTAACTTTTTAACCAACTCTGTATTATTTATGACATAGTTATTCATCTTACTTGCATATTCTTCCTTTGTTATGGAACCCTCAGCAACTCCAGCCAGACCCTTTTCCCAGCTTGCTGTCATCTCTGCGCGAAGAAGATTATTAATAGAATAATATACTACATCATATATAATCTCACCTAAAAAGGTAGGTGTTACTATCTGTGTTTTTTTGTTTAGGGCAATATATTTGTTTGTTACCAGTTTAGTAATAATACTATCCCTTGTAGCACTTGTTCCAATACCACTGCCTTTTATCTGACTTCTTAATTCCTCATCCTCAATAAGCTGACCGGCATTTTCCATAGCAAGTATAAGAGTACCCGAAGAATATCTCTTTGGAGGCGTAGTTTCACCCTCCTTAACTTCTATGGAATTAACTAAAAGAAGCTGTCCCTTTTTCAGATTACCCATCTGTTCTAACATCTCAGGAGTAAACTTATCATCCTCGGACTTTGGTATTCCTGCAATAGCCAAGTACCCTGGACTTTTTAGTCTCTTAAAGTTTGCAAAAAAGCTTTCATTGTAGGTTTTACCATCCTGAAGGTCCCTACCCTCCTCACTGCCATCTGCTACTATAGCTCTTGTAAGGGTAAGCGCAACTTTTTCATACTGAGCTGCAGGATAAAATATACTGAGAAATCTTCTGGCAACAATATCATATACCTTTCTTGCTGTTTCTGACACAGAACCAAGAGCTCCAAAGCCCTGACCGGTAGGAATAATTGCATAGTGGTCTGTAATTTGTTTATCATTAACATACTTGGACTTTGATACATTTTTATATCCGCCCTGAGATATAATGTTATCTGCAAATCCTGCCAATGGCTGATATGACTTCAGACCTGATATATTTTTATATATTTCTTTAGCCACTGCAGTAGAGAGAACTCTGGCATCTGTTCTAGGATATGTAACAAGCTTTTTTTCATAAAGTTCCTGCACAATAGCCAACGTATCTGATGGACTAATTTTGAACATTCTAGAACAGTCATTTTGAAGTTCTGCCAAATTGTAAAGCACAGGCGGAGTCTTTTTTTCAACCTTTTTTTCAACCTTTGAAACAGTAAATTCCAGTGGCTCATCTGCCTTTAGCTTATCAATAAGCTTTAGGGCTGATTCCTCCTTAAGAAAACCATTTTCCTTATACAAAAGTGGGGATTCATGATATGCAGAGCCTTCAACTGCTTTCCATTCTGCGTCAAATCCATCCAGACTTGCTAAAACTCTATAAAAAGGGGTTGGTACAAAATCTCTTATCTCCCTTTCCCTTTTGACTATCATACCTAGAACACAGGTCATAACCCTGCCAACAGCAATTACACACTTGTCAGTACCCAAATAGTTTCGGACTGTATTACTGTATTTCAAAGTTAGAGCTCTGGAAAAATTAATACCCATAAGATAATCCTCCTGTGCTCGAAGGTATGCCGAATCACTTAGATTGTCATATGCTGACAAATCTTTTGCTTCTCTTATACCACGCAAAATTTCTTCCTCTGTCTGGGAATCAATCCAAACTCTTTTTCTTGCTTTGTCTGGTGAAACTTTTGCCATCTGTTCCACCAACCTATATATGTACTCTCCCTCTCGTCCAGAGTCAGTGCATACATATATACAGCCCACATCATCCCTGTTTAACAGTTTGCTAACCACCTTAAACTGCTGGCTGGTATTTGATATGAGCTCATACTTATATTCTGTTGGAACAAAGGGAATAGTTGCCATACTCCACTTTTTAAGGGCCTCATCATAAGCATCAGGATAACTCATAGTCACAAGATGTCCCACACACCAAGTGATAATAGAGTCGGCGGTTTCGATGAAACCATCTTTACCGCCGGCACTTTGTGCACCCTTCACTCCAAGTGCTTTAGCAAACTCCCGTGCAACACTTGGCTTTTCTGCAATATATAAATTCTTCACGAACCATCCTCCGTAGTCTGTATTAAATGTCTCCTTATACTATGGAAGTACAATATTTACAAGCTCTTCCCCCTTGGCAAGACACTCTGCATTATAAATAGTAACCTCGGCAATAGCCTCCATAGCTTCCTTCGTAAAAAATGCCTGATGGGAAGTAAGAATTACATTTCTGTAAGATGTAAGACGAACCAAATCATCTGATGAAATAATAGCATCTGACATATCCTCAAAGAAGTAGTCATCCTCTTCCTCATACACATCAAGACCTACACCGCCAAACTTCTGAACAGCCAAAGCATCAAGAAGATCCTGTGTATTTACAAGTCCTCCTCTTGAAGTGTTAATAAGAATAGCCCCATCCTTCATCTTTGCTATACTATCCTTGTTAATCATATACTGAGTATCTTTAGTGAGAGGACAGTGCAAACTGATAATATCGCACTCTTTAAGTATGGTATCCATATCCACATACTCGAGTCCTTTTCCCCATTTTTCTTCTGCCGAAGGATCCTTTTCTAGAATAGCCTTAATTGGATACGGATCATAAAGCAGAACTCTCATATCCAGACCTCGTATAATGGACATCATAGCCTGTCCAATCTTTCCTGTACCAACTATACCAATAGTCTTTCCCTCTAAATCCATTCCCATAAGACCATTTATGCTATAATTGAAATCTCTTGTTCTTACATAAGCTCTATGAATTTTTCTATTTACGGCAAATAAGAGACCCAAGGCGTACTCAGCAACTGCTCGGGGAGAGTAGCTTGGTACACGTAAAACGGTTATATCATTTTCCTTTGCTCGATTTAGGTCCACATTGTTAAAGCCTGCACATCTAAGAAGGATAGCCTTCACGCCAATCTCCTTTAAGGTATCCATAACCGCAGAATCTGCGTCATCATTTACAAATATACATACCGCATCTGCACCCTTTGCCATAACCGCGGTATTCTTGTTAAGCTTTTCCTCGTGAAAAATTATATCAAATCCTTTTTCTTTTGCCATTGGTTCAAACCATGTTCTATCATAAGGTTTTGTATCAAAAAATGCGATTTTCATAGAAATTAATCTCCTTTTTTAAATATGTATTAGTATGTTCTTATCGTGATATTTTATCCCTAACGCCCATATAATACTGAGCAAATTCTTCTGTGATGAGTTTGTTCTTTATCATTAAATTAAGCGTTTCTTTAAACTCATTGTAACTAACTGTAGAATGTGCCATATCATCAAGTATTTTTGAAATTTTATCAGCGTAGGCATTTGCATCAATAACATTATCTCGCAAAAGTATATTGGATTTGTATGCTTCCTTAAAAAAGATATTTACCTTGTTTGAAGTAGTAACCTTATCTGCCACAGAAAAAGGAACGCCCAACAAATCAAAAAGATTTGCAGCTGATTTGTTAGTAAAATATATTCCCGGTCCTATACCATAAAGATTCTTAAAGGACGTCATATCATCCACAACTGTACTATAAGTATAATCAGGCAAATATTCACTAAATAATCCTGCCACAACACTATTGCCCTTAAAGGCACCATAATCTATCTGCGCATTAGCAGGCACCTTCTTCATATATGTTATCTCACTTATACTAAATATCGGCAATGTATAGTAACGTGGTTCCTTATCTATTAACAGAAGATGAAACTCCTTATCAGCTACCCAGATATAAGCTGCCGTCTGTTTAATCTTCAACTTATCGCAGTGATCCACCAGAACCATTCTATGATCTCTTTTTACCTTGTATTTGTGCATAACCTTCTTTATAATCTTTCTGTCATATCTTGCCACAACCTCTTCATGACTAAGTTCTTTTTCTTCATCTTCAGGGAAGAACTTTTCTGACGCTCTGTTTTCTTTTTTAGGTTTGGTTTTCTTTTTATTCCTTTTTTTAAAAAGCTTACCAAAAATAGTTTTAGGTTTCTTAAGAGTATCTTCTTCGATTTCGTTATCAACTGTCTTTGATTCTAACTCTTCTGGCTCTGACCCTTTTTCCTCTGATTCCTCTTCTGCAACTGTCTGTATCTTTGTTTCTTCATAATTTGCGTCACCAAATAGTCTAAAAAAGTCTTCCGCCTCCGGGGACATATCATTATTTTCTACAGTTTCTTCCTCGTGAACTTGATGATTTTCTACATTTTCTTTCTCGTGAATTTGATGATTTTCCTCTTTTGTCTCAATCATTTCTTCGGTTGACGTAGGTTTTCCCATCTTTGCACCATCAGAAGATGCAATAGCCTCAATATCTCCAGACACCACATAAGCCGGAGGAATATGAATATCATCCTGCTTAATAGCAAAAGTCTGAGCAAGACTTATAGTTATAAATCCACACACTACTCCACCAAAGAAAAAAGCCATCTGACCTGTTATAAAAGTCAGCACAAAAAGTGCAGCAGTACCTATGCCTGCCAATATAGTAAAAATAAGAATCATCTTAGTTCTTATATCCCCATATTTGAATGTATTGAAAATCTTTTTCATAGGCATATTCCTCATGGTTTCGTAAGTAGTCATATATTTATAGTATATCCATTTATAGCAACAAAATCAAGGACATAGACGCTTAAGTTTTGCAAATCTATGTCCTTTTTTATTTCATATTATTCTATTGTATTTACAGCTCCCATAAATACCGGAAGTCCTGTTTCAACATCAATAATCGCATATACAAATGGTCTGTCTAAAATAACCTCCTTCGGCATTTCCATATCAACAGATGCGCAGGCATCCTTCATCTCTACAGATGTAACTGCTGCTGCCTTTGTACCCTTTCTATCTACCTGGATGAAGGTTTTATGTATTACCCTATTTATATATAACAACCCTGTTTCTGTATCTGCCATATTTTCAAAATTTGCTTCCGGAGCAAATGGTAATTTCATACCCATTTCCTTCAAATATTCGGAAAGCTCTGTATCGTACTCATAAGTAAACTCCGGCATTTTAACTATTACATCACAGTATTCTCTGTTATTATACATATCAACATAATCATCACCAGTCATATTATCTATATAATCTGCAAGTCCGTCCTCATCATTTGGGAGAATAGCCATGAAAGCATAATCTCTACCTTCGTAGTATTTTACAAACCCTGTGGCATTTTCATCACAAATATACAAACTCTCTGTACTATTAAGCATTGTTACATTTTGTTTTACCCCTGCGTAATTAGTAAATTTCCCGTCTTCCTGCACCTGATTATCCTCATACTCATCTTCCCAAGTACCTTCGAAGGCAATTGCATTTATAAGATAAATAACTGCCTCATATGGTATTTCGTCAAGCAACTTTTGAATCATATCATTCGTATTGTCACTAACCCAGTTGTTTATATCTACAACAGTTGTTTCATCAAATGGTGCCATAAAAACATCCGCATTATAGTAATTGCCACAAGTTGATAAAAACTCCTCTTTCATCTTGATTCGTTCCTCATCATCCATAACCCAGATTGAGTTTGCCATATGAAACTCAACATCCTCGGATGAGGTAAGTTTGTTATTGTATGTATATAAATACTCGTTATATTGATTAATGTCCATTCCCCCTGTGAGAACCTGCTCCATCTCTAAAAGGGTTTCATCCTTTGCTCCATTTGCAGTCATAGTCAAAGCACAGGAAATAGATTCTGGTGAAATAAGCACATTTTTTCCTTCTGCTATATCCTGGGCAACACTTGTCTTAAATACATTTATTGCAAAATCTGCTGTTACAGCTACGAATTCATCCTCTGGCTTCCTTTCTTCAACACTTACTTCCCCTACATCGTCTGTTAAAACGTTTGCTGTGTAATTTCCCTTAGTGGCGTTATGCTTTCCACTGTCTACATCATCTCCAGCATCCTTACCACAGGCACATAAAGTAAGCATCATAGCTGTTGCTAAAGCTATAGCTGTTACCTTCTTATAAAATCTCTTAATCTTTATCATAAAAATTCCCCCTCGTTTTTTCTATATACTTTATATACGAATGAGAATTTATTTTTTATGGTAAATTTTTTATTTTTTTTGACGTCCCGTATGATCTATAGTATAACCATCCCTATAAATTAGCTCTGATACAGGCAAAAATTCATACCCTTTGCTCTCAAGGTTAGTAAGTAACTCATCTAAAGCCTCTGCCGTATAGGTTGAACCATTATGTAACAGTATTATGGAGCCATTTTTTAAAGCTTTATGATTACAGACTGTGTTAATTATCGCATCCACTCCATAATCCTTCCAATCTAAAGAATCAACATCCCACTGTATGCTGTAATATCCCTGGGCTTTTGCAGTCATTACCACACTTTCATTATAATCTCCATAAGGTGGCCTAAATAAATCCATATCAACACCAATAATTGATTTTACTATATTATGGCAACCTTCTATTTCACTAATCATCTCTTCTCTTGAAATGGTTGGCATATGTTTATGTGTTGCTCCGTGATTGCCTATATCATGACCACCCTGATATATTTTCTTTATCTCTTCCGGGTATTTTGTAGCCCACTCACCTGTAACAAAAAATGTTGCCTTACAATCATGTTCTTCTAAAATACATAATATTGCATCCAAATCCTCCACACCCCAGGCAGCATCAAAAGTTATACTCACCACCTTCTCATCTGTCTCAACCGAATATATAGGCAAGGTTTCCTCATAATGCTCACCCATAGTCGCCATAAGCTTATCTGCATTATCACCTACACACATTACTATTGTAAAAACTAGCATAATAACTATAAGTACTTTAAAATATTTTATATCCTTATGGTTTAATTCTGGAAACTCCTTTATATTAGACATACAAATCACTCTATCTAGCTATTTATACATTTTATTTTTAAAACAAGAAAAAAATAACAAAAAAATCCCAACAGTCATACAAAATGACTGCCGGGATAATTTATAGTTTGATTAATCAACAAAATTAATCTTACGGAAATTCTTTTTACCTCTTTTTACAATAAGCTCACTCTTTAGCTCTTCTGCCGAAAAAGTCTTTGCTATGTCAGTAATTTTCTCGTCATTAACAGATACACCACCCTGTTCAATGCCACGTCTACCTTCATTTCTTGAAGCCACAAGACCAGACTTAACTAAAAGTGAAATGATATCTATTGATCCGTCCTTAAGGTCCTCTGCTGTTATATCTGCAGTAGGCATATTATCTGCATTACCACTGCTAAAAAGACCACGTGCAGCCTCAAGAGCCTTCTTGCCTTCCTCTTCACCATGTACAAGAGCTGTAAGCTCGTAGGCAAGCACTTCCTTAGCCTTGTTAAGCTCACTACCCTCGTAGCTTTCCATCTTCTGAATCTCCTCAAGCGGAAGGAAAGTGAGCATCTTAAGACACTTAATAACGTCCGCATCTGCTACATTTCTCCAATACTGGAAGAACTCGAATGGAGTAGTCTTGTTTGGATCAAGCCATACAGCACCCTTCTGAGTCTTACCCATTTTCTTACCTTCGGAATTTAAAAGAAGTGTGATGGTCATAGCATGGGCATCCTTGCCAAGCTTACGCCTTATAAGCTCTGTTCCACCAAGCATATTTGACCACTGATCGTCTCCACCAAACTGTAAGTTACAGCCATACTTCTGATATAATGCATAGAAGTCATAGCTCTGCATTATCATATAGTTAAACTCAAGGAATGAAAGACCCTTTTCCATTCTCTGCTTATAGCACTCTGCAGCAAGCATACGATTAACACTAAAATGTGCTCCAACCTCACGCAAAACATCTACATAATTGAGATCAAGAAGCCAATCTGCGTTATTAACAAGCATTGCTTTATCCTCTGAAAAATCAATAAAGCGACTCATCTGCTTCTTAAAACATTCTACATTATGAGCGATTGTTTCCTCTGTCATCATCTGTCTCATATCTGTTCTGCCTGATGGGTCGCCAATCATAGCTGTACCACCACCGATTAAAGCAATAGGTTTATTTCCTCCCATCTGAAGTCTCTTCATAAGACAAAGTGCCATAAAATGTCCTACATGTAAGCTGTCCGCAGTAGGGTCAAATCCAATATAAAATGTTGCCTTTCCCTCATTAATTAAACTACTGATTTCTTCTTCATTTGTAACCTGAGCAATAAGACCTCTGGCTACAAGCTCATCATAAAGCTTCATAATAAAACCTCCAATTATTATTTGGGACAATAAAAAACGTCCCTAAGTTAACCTTAAGGACGAAGAATACTCCGTGTTACCACCTTAATTCACAGCTACCTCACGATAACTGCCTTACTAAGTATCATAAATAATACTCTAGCACTATAACGTATGCCACTCCGTCAAGCCCTACTATCAGTTCAGGTTGCAGCTTAGGGATGTATTCACCAAAATCACTCACCGTGCCTCTCATCAACCGGCTACTTTCTGTGGCTGTAAACATATGGCTACTTGTTCCCATCATTGCCTTTTCAATATACATTTGGATTATAAAGTATTTTGTATATTTTGTCTAGCACAAAATCTAACAATATCCCCTCTCAAAGGTTATAACCACGTAATATTTTGTATCATATACACTGAGTTTGTGTTCAATCTCTTTTTTTATAAACTTTTCAGAAAGCTTACAGTCATAAGGAATCAATACATCAAATATAAGATTAGTATGACTTGGACCTGATACCATTCTAAAATCATGTAAGGACAAATTACCATCAATACCTTTCACTATATCTATCATCATTGTCCTACATTCATTCAGATGCTCATTATCCATCTCAACAGGATCCATATGTATGGTTATTCTTACATTTAGCTCTTCATAAATATCTCTTTCAAGCTCATCAATAACATCATGAATCTCCATGATATTACCCTTTCCATCCACTTCGATATGTACACTTCCAATAAGATTTCCCGGTCCATAACTATGTATAATTAAATCATGCATTCCAAGGGCGTATGGATTTTCTTCAACCATGGTTTTTAGTTGCTCTACCAGTTTCTCATCTGCAGGCTGACCCAAAAGCACATCTACAGTTTCTTTCACAATATCAAAACCAGACATAAGAATAAACAGGGAAACCACAATCCCCATAATGCCATCTAATGGTGCATCTGTCCACAAAGACGCAACAAGAGCGACCATTGTTGCAAAGGTTGCCACAACATCATTTATACTATCTTTTGAAGTGGCAAGCATTGTGCCGGAATTAATTCTTTTTCCCAGTTTTCGGTTAAACAAGCCCATCCATATCTTAACAGCAATAGATATAATCAAGGTAGTAAGCACCACATAAGAATATTCAAGCTTACTAGGATGAAAAATCTTGTCAAAGGAACCCATAAAAAGCTCAAATCCTACTAAAACAATTACCATAGCAATAACTAGTGATGTTAGATATTCAAACCTTCCATGTCCAAAAGGATGATCCTTATCTGCAGGTTTTGCTGCCATCTTGTATCCAAAAAGAGTAACAACACAGCTTGCACAATCTGACAGGTTATTGAAAGCATCTGATACAATGGAAATAGAATTAGCCAGTGTTCCCATAATAAACTTAGCAATAAAAAGGATAATATTGCAGATAATTCCCACAACTGAGCTAAGGGTTCCATAGCTTTCCCTAACTTTAATATCATTTATTTCTTCATGCTTTTTTACAAATTTTTTTACCAAAAAATCAGTCACCTGGCACCTCCGATTTTTTACTCTCCCTGATGTATCCTATTCCAACAGCCATAAAGATGAAGAAAAATGGTGTAGTAATAGGTTGATTAATATTTACTAATCCTTGAACAAAATATCCCGTCATAGCAGTTAAACATATATAGGGAACCACCCTATTCGCTGCATTTTTTAGAATATATAAAAATCCAGTTATAAATAGTGCTACATAAGACAAGGCTCCCACTAAACCTATTGTAACAAGATACTGAAGCACTTCATTGTGGGCATTATCATAAACTCTACTGGTATATTTAATCATTTCTTCATAATATCCGTCAACAGTTAATGCTCTCATGGCTTCATTTCCGTAACCAAACAGTTTATTTACCATTGGAGCATCTTCGTATATGTCTCCGCATATATTCCATATCATACCTCGGTAATTACCCCATTTTCTATCCAAAGTAAATACAGAAGGTTTTATAACGGCTGCAAGAATCACTATTGTGATAATAATTGTAGCCGCAATCGTAATTACAGCCAATACAATCTTTTTTCTATTTAAGTTTCGAAAAAATTCTTCATGTCTTTTATTTAAATAATGCATAAGTCCTAAGAACGCAAGTAATATAATTAGCGTTCCTACCGCCATAGGAATATTTTGAATTGCCTCTGCAATACCACCTCTGTCATTTTTATAATCTAACGACTCATTTATTATTATCTGTATACAAATACCTAAAGCAAGAAATATGAGTGTGTGAAAAAAATGTATAGTCTTCTTGTTGACAAATGATAACAAAAAAATTACGGCAATCGCAGTTCCAGCTCCCAGAAAACCGCTATCACTGTTTGCCACCAAAAGGCACATACCACCCAATACTGTTAATATTGCAGATACATATTTACAAATTTTATTCTTTTCAAATATGTAAACACACATAAATACAGGTATGCTCATGGCAAGAAAGCTTGCAAAAATATTGATATTTCCGAAGGTAGATATATATATGCTTGGTGTAACTGCTATACCTTTTCTATATCCCATAAAATCCAAACCAGCATGTTGAAAAATACCGATAATATATGCATAAAAAGTACTGGCAGCAAAAGCCCAAAATACAATCTTATGAACATTAATACCATTGACGATAATTAGAAACACAATCGCTATCATCAGGTATGTAACCATGCCCATATACCGTCCCTCTTGTCCAAGTATTGAGGGATTTTGTTCAACTTGTGTCAATTTACCTTCTGGATTTACCTTTTTTGTTATAGAAATAAAACAGGCAAAAATGTTTGCTAACATAAATGCTTCCATCCAAAATTCAGGACGTTTATACCACTTTTCTAAAATAATATTAGTGTTTTCTTTAGCTATTCCATAATGCTGTTCGTACATACTTTTCATAATGGAAAACAAAAAAAACAATACAACAAATGCCAGCATAATTATCATAACAAAATTATATCTAGTCTTTGTTATATTGAAATATTTGTCATTTGTAACAATTGGATATATACCAAAAAAAGCCAACAAAAAGAAATTCCACAATATAATTTGTGTGGATCTTATAGTATTTTTCTCTGTATGCTTATACTTTGTTTTTTTCAACGAAGCGTTTCCCATAATCCCAAAAACCTTCCCTAAAATTCAATAATTATTATACAGTAGTGGTATTTTTTATGCAAACTAATTTCATTTTCACAAGCTACACGTCATAGATATGAAGTGTCTCATTTCCATTATAGGATGTTCAATGACCTTTTTTATAACATAAAAAAACAAGTCACCATATTGGTGACTTGCTCTGTTGCGTGCGGGAGATGGGACTTGAACCCACACGACGTTACCATCACTAGATCCTTAGTCTAGCCTGTCTGCCAGTTCCAGCACTCCCGCAACTATGTTGCGTTTCGCAAACGCTCAACGCAAATAGTATGATATCATTTTACAATCACAATGTCAACAGTTTTTTTATAAAATCCTAACAAAGTTTAAAAAAATATATTTGCATAGCTTTTGTACAATAAAAAAGAGTATCCCTCAGGATACTCTTATATAAAATCTTGAATTAAGCTAACTTTGACTTAGCAACCTCAACAACCTTTGCGAAGCCTTCTGGATCACTTATAGCCATCTCTGAAAGCATCTTTCTGTTAAGATCTACCTCAGCTAACTTTAAGCCATGCATAAGCTTTGAGTATGAAAGACCATTCATACGAGCTGCTGCATTGATACGTGCGATCCAAAGCTGTCTGAACTGTCTCTTTCTCTGCTTACGACCAGCATATGAAGTAGTTAAAGCTCTCATAACTGACTGCTTAGCTACTCTGTACTGCTTAGATCTAGCTCCTCTATAACCCTTAGCTAACTTTAAAACTCTATTATGTCTCTTCTTGGCACCAACGCCACCTTTAATTCTTGCCATTAGTCTATTCCTCCTAAATATCTATACTACATATATGGTAAAATCTGCTTCATTACCTTGCTGTTAGTTGAATCTGTCATAGTAGCCTTTCTAAGATTTCTCTTTCTCTTAGCAGACTTCTTAGTAAGAATGTGACTCTTGTAAGCCTTATTTCTCTTTAATTCACCTGTTCCTGTTTTCTTAAAGCGCTTTGCTGCTGCTTTCTTAGTCTTTAACTTTGGCATGTTATATCCTCCTTAAAATATCCTATATTTATAATATTAGTTATCGCTTTTCAGCTAAAAACATTATCATACTACGTCCTTCAAACTTTGCAGGTTTTTCGATAACTGCTACATCTGAAAGTGCCTCGGCAAACTCATCAAGTATAGTCTTGCTTGTATTTACATGAGCAAGCTCTCTACCTCTGAATCTTAAAGTTACCTTTACCTTGTCACCCTTAGTAAGGAACTTTCTTGCCATATTAACCTTTGTGTTAAGATCGTTAGTGTCAATGTTTGGTGAAAGTCTAACTTCCTTAACCTCAATGGTTTTCTGCTTCTTCTTGGCTTCCTTCTCTCTACGAGCCTGCTCGTAACGATACTTACCAAAATCCATAATCTTACATACTGGTGGCTTAGCTGTTGGAGCAATCTTTATCAAATCTACTCCCGCTTCCTCTGCAAGCTTCATAGCTTCCTTAGATGTCATAACACCCAGCTGCTCGCCATCCTCACTAATAACACGTACTTCTTTGTCCTTAATTTGTTCATTAATCATTAATTCGCTAATAACTATGCACCTCCGTTTTGTAGCACTTATTTATATAAATTAAAAAAGTGGATAGACAAACTATCCACGCAATGCTACAATAAAAAATATCGTGCTATTAACCCAAGTCGCCTAGTTGCGCTAAGGTGAGAGTGGATACTCTGCTTTCTTCAACATACTTGTTTAATTTATCACATATGTCATCTTATGTCAATGCTTTTTTTTTCAAAAAAATATAAGCTATGATTTAACAATATAAAAGGAGGTACAACATGAATTTAAAAGACTATTCTGCTGTTACACCTGAATTTTGCCGTCTGGCTAAATTATGTGAAGAAAGGGATATTATCAACCCTGAACTTTACACCAAGTATCAAGTTAAGAGGGGATTACGTGATCTTGATGGTAAAGGCGTTCTCACTGGTTTAACAGAAATATCAACAATCAATTCATACAAAGTTATTGATGGGGTATCAACACCTATTGATGGTGAATTATATTACAGGGGAATAAATATAAATGATTTAGTCCATGGATTTACAAGTGAAGGACGTTTCGGTTACGAAGAAACTGTATATCTCTTACTCTTTGGAGAACTCCCAACCATGGAAGAACTTACTAATTTCAAAGAATTATTAGGTTCATACCGTCTCCTTCCAAAGCATTTCACTCGTGATGTTATAATGAAAACTCCAAACAAGGATATTATGAATTCCCTTGCAAAAAGTATTCTTACACTTAGCTCTTATGACAGCAAAACATTAGATATCAGCATACCTAATGTTTTAAGGCAAAGCATTGAGCTTATTGCAAATTTCCCAGCACTGGCTGTATATTCATATCTCGCTTATAGACACTATGAACTTGGCAGGGGACTTTATATTCACCAGCAAAAGCCTGAACTGTCTACTGCTGAGAATCTTCTTCGACTTCTCCGCAAAAACAAAGAATATACCCAGACTGAGGCTCGCATATTAGATCTTGCCTTAGTTCTTCATGCAGAACATGGCGGTGGTAACAACTCTACATTCACAACTCACGTTGTTACTTCATCCGGTACAGATACATACTCTTCTGTTGCAGCGTCACTTTGTTCTCTCAAGGGACCAAAGCACGGCGGTGCCAACGTAAAAGTAAAGCTTATGTTTGATGACTTAAAAGCTAACGTTAAAAATTGGGATAATGAATCTCAGCTAAGAGATTACCTTAGTGATATTTTGGACAAAAAAGCATTTGACAAATCCGGTCTTATCTATGGTATGGGACATGCAGTTTACTCTATCTCTGACCCAAGATCTAACCTCTTTGAAAAGTTTGTAAGCAAACTTTCCGATGAGAAAGGACGTCAGGAAGAATATAATCTCTATTTAAATGTAGCTCGTATTGCAAAAGAGGTTATTGCAGACAAACGTAAAATATACAAGGGTGTTAGCCCTAACATAGATTTTTACAGCGGTTTCGTGTACAGTATGTTAGATTTACCTGAAGAGCTTTTTACACCACTGTTTGCTGTTGCACGTATTGCAGGCTGGAGTGCTCATCGTATTGAGGAACTCATAAATGCCAACAAAATCATAAGACCTGCATATATGTCTATTGCTGAAAACAGGACCTATGTTCCACTTGGGGACAGATAATTTTGATTTCATATGATACAGTCTATCTAGCAGGTGAGCTTCATGAATACTACGTCTTTAAAACCACTTATTTTTCATATTGATGTCAATTCAGCCTTCCTTAGTTGGGAGGCTTTTTATCGTACAAATATCCTTGGAGAAGTCGTAGATTTGAGAGAAATCCCCTCTGCCATCGGAGGAGATAAAAAATCTCGTCACGGCATAATTCTTGCCAAATCAACTCCAGCAAAAAAATATGGGATCGAAACCGCAGAACCTATAGTTAGTGCTTTAAAAAAATGTCCTAATCTTACTATAGTTCCGCCAAACCACGACCTCTACGTAAAATGCTCCAATGAATTCATGGAGCTTCTTAGAGTCTACGCACCAGTGGTAGAGCAATATAGTATTGACGAAGCGTTTCTTGATATGACGGGAACCAGCAAGCTCTATAATGATCCTATTGCCTTTGCCTATGAATTAAAGAATGAAATCAAGACAAAGCTTGGTTTTACCGTAAACATAGGCATCTCTGAAAACAAACTCTTAGCAAAAATGGCATCAGATTTTGAAAAGCCTGACAAGGTTCACACCCTTTTCCCTGCGGAGATTGAAACTAAGCTGTGGCCTCTTCCTATAGGTGACTTGTTTTTTGTTGGACCTTCCACTGCTAAAAAGCTTATAGACCTTGGAATTTATACCATTGGAGATTTGGCCAATACTGACATCAATTTAATAAAAGCTCACTTCAAAAAACATGGTGAAGTTATATGGAATTATGCTAATGGACGTGACACTATGGATATCAGAAAAAACCATTTTGCAAACAAAGGTTATAGTCACGATATAACCCTGCCCTACGATGTTATGGATGCTGATACAGCCAAGCATTTTCTTCTTGCTATCTGTGAGACTCTAGGAGCCCGTATCAGAGCAGACAAGGCATATATAGGAGTTGTGGCCGTAACCATTCTGGATAATGAATTTAATCAAAGTTCCAAGCAAATCAGTCTCCCATCCTCCACAGATGTAACTGAAAAGATATATATGGAAGCCTGTAAATTATTCGATACATTGTGGACAGGTCAACCTATCAGGCTACTATCCGTCCACACCTCAAAGGCAACCAGCCAGGAATATCAACAGATAAATATGTTTGATACTGAGCAATACGAAAAATTTTCTAAACTCAACTCAGCCATCGACTCAATTCGAAATAAATATGGAGATAAATCTATTCAAAGAGCTTCACTTATGGAATCTCGAAGGAAGGAATAACGATGCCTCTATGCACAAAAAATCTCAGTCAATTTACCGACTGAGATTTTTTTAACATTAATATAAAATTATACTATTTGATTGGTATAAGTTTTCTTTCTACCCTTTCAACACTCTTATCAGGATTGTTGATGATAATACTCAGGACACCGTCTTTAAAAGCTGCTGTAATATCTTCCTGCTTAATCTTATTACCTACAAAGAAGCTTCTTTTGCATCCCCCAGGGATACGCTCTCTACGTATGTAGTTGATCTTACTTTCTTCTTTTTCAATATGGTCTGGTTTGTTAGCTATAATAGTCAATGTTCCATCAGAAAGTTCTGCCAAAACATCCTCTCTGGCGAAACCGGGAAGCTCTATTTCTAACAAGTAACTGCCATCTTTTTCCTGTATGTCAGTTCTCATTATGTAAGGCATACTTGCCCCTGAGCTGTCAAATATGTTGATTGTTGAATCTTCAAATAACATAGACTTTCCTCCTTTGCCTAAAGCTACTCCTCTGACTCCTCCACGTAGTCAAGATAGCTCTCCAGTTCTTCCTTTGTTTCTTTTATTTTGACTTTATCGTATTTGTTCAAGGCACCCTCAAAGAGTTCCAGCTTGTATTCTATCATCTTTCTGGTATCTCCTGTAGTTTCCTCGTACATCCTTTCACCCCTTAGTAAAAGAAGCTTGTTCTCCTCCTGATCTTTTGGATGTATCTTAAGGGCAGCCAGTTCCTTAAACCTTGCATCAATCTCCTCATCAGTCATATCCAGATTTTCGTTTTTAATAACTATACGTTTCCTGCTTTTAGTAGATACAACTTCCACCTCTACTTCTAAAAGAGAGTTTACATCATAGGTGTAAGTCACTTCTACAGGTTCCCTTCCCTGAGGAGCAGGGGGAACTGATATTGTCAACTCTCCCAAGTATAAGTTATCATCTGCATGACGACTCTCACCCTGCAGTATCTTTACAAGGATTTTGTCTTGGTTGTCTCTTGCCGTATAAAGGGTTACCTTACGACTAATAGGTATAACTGAGTTTCTCTCAATAATAGGCATATAATGTCCTGCCTCTTCTATACCATCCGCTCTAGTTACACATACACTAGTTCCCAAGGTAAATGGACATACATCTGTAAGAATAACTTCCTTGACAGCCTCATTTCTTTCCTTCATAGCAGCCTGAGTTGCAGCTCCTATAGCTACCACCTCATCTGGGTTGATATCCACATTAGGGAGTCTTCCAAAAAGCTTACTTACAAATCTTCTAACTGTAGGGAGCTTGGTAGCTCCTCCGACTAAGACTACCTCGTCGATGTCTTTCATCTTTACTCCCGCATCCCTCAGACTTCTCTCGATAGGTCGCTTTATTTTTGTTAAAAGTACCTGACATGCATCCTCAAAATCATTTAAGCTTATCTCATAATCAAAAGGCTTATCTTTGATTTTGCAGCTCATAAGTGTCTTCTTTTTCTCTGACAACTCAAGCTTGGCACATTCTGCCTGTTTTCTTATGTGTACTCTGGTTTTTTCATCTAATGTACTAATGTCTATATCATGCTCTCTAAGAAACATCTGCTCAACAATCTCGGTAAAATCCTCTCCTCCGAGATAGTTATCACCTGCAACGGCACGAACTTCCATAATGTTTTCAAATAACTCAAGTATGGAAACATCAAAAGTTCCCCCGCCAAGATCAAACACAAGAAACTTGGATTCTGATTCCCTCTTATCCATGCCATAGGCAATAGCTGCTGCCGTAGGTTCACTGACAATTCTCTCAACAAAAAATCCTGCTAATTCTCCTGCCTTTTTTGTGGCCTTCCTCTGAGCGTCATTGAAATATGCCGGTACACTAATAACCGCTTCTCTAATTTCCTCACCTAAATAAGCCTCTGCATCCGCTTTAAGATATTTAAGTACCAGAGATGCCAGTTCCTCAGCTCCAAATCTGTGTTTACCAAAACTAAAGATTTTACCTGTGCCCATACTTCTTTTGAATACACTTGCAGTCTGCTCCGGATGAGTCAGCATTCTCTCCTTAGCAGTTTTTCCCACATACACAGTTCCATCATCATCGATACTTACCACAGAAGGTGTTAAATTGTCTCCTAATCTGTTAGGAATAATCTTTGCCTGACCATCTTCAAAATATGAAATTAAACTATTGGTTGTACCTAAGTCTATTCCAACTATCATATTTATAACATTCCCTCAAGTGTCTCTCTAATTGCTTTTATAAAGTCAGCACTATTTAATACAGTTACATTTTCAAGTGTTGTAATAAGTGCTAAATCCTTTGTCATCTTACCATCCTCAATAGTTTTGATTGTGGCAGCCTCAAGCTTATCTGCAAATGCCATAAGCTCAGGAATATTATCAAGTTCTCCACGCTTTCTAAGTGCTCCTGTCCAGGCAAAGATTGTTGCAACTGAATTAGTTGATGTCTCCTCGCCCTGAAGATGCTTATAGTAGTGTCTCTGAACTGTTCCATGAGCAGCCTCATACTCGTACTTGCCATCTGGTGATACAAGAACTGAAGTCATCATAGCAAGGGAGCCAAAAGCTGATGAAATCATATCACTCATTACATCTCCGTCGTAGTTCTTACATGCCCAGATATATCCACCCTCTGACTTCATTACTCTTGCTACAGCATCATCAATAAGAGTATAGAAATACTCGATACCTGCCGCATCAAACTTATCCTTGTACTCTGCATCAAAAATCTCCTGGAATATATCCTTAAATGTGTGGTCATACTTCTTTGAAATAGTATCCTTTGTAGCAAACCAAAGTGTCTGCTTTGTATCAAGGGCATAATTAAAGCAGCTTCTCGCAAAGCTCTCAATAGAACCGTTAATATTGTGCATACCCTGAATAATACCAGCCTCGCCAAAGTTATGTATAAGCTCTCTTATTTCAGTTCCATCCTCAGCTGTATATACAAGCTCAGTCTTTCCTGCACCTGGAATCTTCATCTCTGTAGCTTTATATACATCACCGTAAGCATGTCTTGCAATGGTTATAGGCTTCTTCCAGTTCTTAACACATGGTTCAATACCCTTTACAACAATAGGGGCTCTAAATACTGTACCATCAAGAATAGCACGAATAGTACCATTAGGGCTCTTCCACATCTCTTTAAGGTTGTACTCTGTCATACGAGCAGCATTTGGAGTAATGGTAGCACACTTAACAGCCACGCCATACTTCTGTGTTGCATAGGCAGAATCAAAAGTAACCTTGTCATCAGTCTCATTTCTATACTCTAATCCCAAGTCGTAATACTCTGACTTTAAATCTATAAATGGATAAATAAGCTCGTCCTTAATAATCTGCCAGAGTATTCTGGTCATCTCATCTCCATCCATCTCAACCAAAGGTGTTGTCATTTTAATCTTTTCCATTGTTTATGTACCTCCACACATATCTTTTCAAAACAATACCCATTTTAGCACAAAGTATATTATTTTAAAACACAATATTAAAAAAAATACGCATATTTCCATATTCATTTTGCCACAAAGTATTTCTTGATTATATTTACTATAAATTATATACTGTTAGTATATTTGTTTTAAAGGAGACAAACAATGAGTTACACATATAAAGTTCCAAAGAGAAAAGCAAACCGCATTTCCTATCGAATTTGGGGAAGCATATTTATGATATTTGTAATACTACAGGTTATACTTCTTGTAAAAGGATATGCAAAGCACCCGATGGTTACAGGCATTTTTATAATGTTTTTAGGATGGTATGGTATATATCTTATCCGCTCATCCTTCAGAAAACAGGCTTTCGATATAACTTATCGTTTTGACGAAGAGGGTTTGAAGGTAACTCATCACTACGGAGAAAAACAATATACCTTTGACGATATAGAGTTTGTCACTATGGTAATCGCAGACGAAAATATGATTTTCTATATACTTAATGTAAAAGCCGGAAAGGATGTATATATAATACCTTTCACTAATAAAAAGGAGTTGTGCGAAAAAATTTACGAATTTGTAAATTCCAGAATCAAGCACCCGGATGAAGATGATAGTCAATAGTTCTTTTTTTGATTTACCACATATTAACAGTATTTTATATTACGACCAAACTGATTCTACCAACGAAAGAGCCAAGGTCTTCGGAAGAAAAACTGATGTACATGGCATTCTATTTGTAGCAAAAGAGCAAACTGCCGGAAAAGGCCGTCTTGGCAGAAGCTTCATTTCCCCATCTAGTGATGGGATTTATATGAGTCTGCTTCTCCGTCCTGATATAAATTTGGTCCACTATCCAAAATTAACTATTCTTACTGGCGTAGCTCTTGCACAGGCAATAAAGGAACTTACAGGCCTGACCGCCTCTATCAAATGGCCCAACGACATAGTTATACAAGGCAAAAAAGTTGCTGGTATTCTTACAGAATCCGGTACAGGCTACGTAATTGTGGGTGTTGGTATAAATGCAAATAATACTTTGTTTCCAGATTCCATTTCTAACATTGCTACATCATTATTTCTAGAAACCGGAGTTTTCATTAACCCAAGCACCCTTTTATATAATTTTTTAGAAAAGTTTAGTTCTCTTTATGACACTTTTCTAAAAACACTAAATTTATCTTTTGTTATGAATGAATATAATGGTTTTTTAGCAGGTAGAAATACTCCTATATATGTTATTCCAAAAGAGCTTTCAGATACTCATCCTGACTCCTATTCCATTGATATAACAAGCCTTAAACCTGTTATTTGCAAAGGAATAAATTGTCAAGGTGAACTGCTCTGTCAGACACAAACCGGCGAAACCATAACTCTTAACTCTGGCGAGATTTCAATACGTGGCACAAATGGTTATTTTTCCTAGTAAGTGGCTAAAATTTTAGTAGCAATAAAAATCACTTTTTGTTATAATAACTATAACTAATATTTCAAAAGATACACGGAGGATCGTATATGCAGGAAAAAAGAAAATATCAGAGACTTCCAATTAAGCTCAAACTTGAGGTATCTAATCTTTTTAAGCAGGACGGTGTAAAGATTGATTCCCTTGATACAGAGATTGAAGTTTTTGACATATCAAAAGCAGGCATAGGCTTCATGTCAGAGTCCAAACTTCCAGTAGGTTACTATTTTAATGCTACCCTTGAGTTCGAAACTACAGAAGAGATTATCTTATCAGTTGTTAAGATTTTGCATGTTATACCTATCGGAGATTCAGGATTTAGATATGGTTGTGAATTCGTAGGTCTTCCATCTATGTATCACCACATTTTTGATGAATACGCAAAAAAGTATAACTAATTTGACATACCAGCATTAGTTGTTTAACTTCTTACAAAACAAAAAATATTGCTAGCTAACCGCTAGCAATATTTTTTTGTAAAATACTATATAGCATATCCCTTTGATTTAATTACTGCTACTACAGAATCAACGTACTTTTTACAAAGCTCATCTGTTTTAGCCTCTACCATTACTCTGATAAGAGGTTCTGTTCCACTCTCTCTAAGCAAGATTCTTCCGTCATCCCCCAGTTCTTCCTCAACCTTTTTGGCTGCAGCTAATACATCCTCATCACTCATAACCTCTGGTTTGCTTGTAACCCTAACATTTTCAAGTAACTGAGGATATATACTAAGACCTCTTGTAAGATCAGACATAGAAGACTTGTTCTCAACCATAACCTCCATTAGCTTCAGGGATGTTAAAACACCGTCTCCCGTTCTTGCATTTTTTGAGAATATAATATGACCACTCTGCTCTCCACCTAAGATAAATCCGTTATCTATCATACACTCATATACGTACTTATCTCCTACAGCAGTTTTCTCATAATCAATACCCTCCGTATCAAATGCCTTATATAAACCAAGGTTAGACATAACTGTTGTAACTACTGTGTTTTTGTTAAGTCTACCTTTTTCTTTTAGATATTTGCCACAAATATAAAGAATAGCATCTCCATCTACCAGTTTGCCATGCTCATCCACAGCAAGACATCTATCCGCGTCACCATCATAGGCAAAGCCTGCATCAAGGCCATTATCCACTACAAATTTCTGTAATCCTTCAATATGTGTGGAGCCACAATTTGTGTTTATATTTGTTCCATCCGGTTCATTATTGATAACATAGGTCTTAGCACCTAATGCATCAAATACGGCCTTTGCAACAGTTGAGGCTGCTCCATTAGCACAATCCAAGCCGACCTTGAGATTCTTAAAGGATCTGGTAGGTATAGTCATAAGATAACCTATGTATCTGTTTCTACCCATAGAATAGTCTGTAGTTCTACCTATATTTTCTCTTTTAGCAAATGGAATTTCCGGAATTAACCCGTCAATATAGTCCTCTATCTCTTTTTCAACTGACGCTTCCATCTTAGAACCATGACTATTTATAATTTTGATACCATTGTCATAAAATGGGTTATGACTTGCTGATATCATAATTCCGCAATCAAATTCATCTGTTCTAACAATATATGAGACACTTGGTGTTGGTGTAACGTGCATCAGATAAACATCTGCGCCACTAGCTGTAAGTCCTGCCACCAAAGAGTATTCTATCATATAACTTGAACGTCTGGTATCTTTACCGATAACTACTCTGGCTCTATCATCCCCCTCTTTATCTTTGCTAAAATAATAGCCCAAATATCTTCCAACTTTATAAGCATGCTCCACTGTAAGATCTACATTTGCTTCTCCTCTGAAACCGTCCGTTCCAAAATATTTGCCCATAATATGCTCCTTTCAAGGAAAAATTCCTAACTAATTCATTGTATCACATTATGACTTATTTGACTATGATATTACTTCCATGCATTATATTCTTCATCAAAATCTCCCTTGTCAAATACCTCATCAAAGTCGTCATCATAATCATTTATGGATGTATCTTCTGTTGCTGCAATTTCCTCTGTCGAACTATCTAATGTCTGATAATTCTGATTAAGCCATAGACATATAGCTTTTTCATCGTTATGAATAGTTACTTTTTCCCTATTTCCACCAAATTCTCCGTCAATAGTCCACGGAATTGGCTCTTCACACTCTATAGTTACTTTTGATGCTTTACACTCAAAGAAAAGCTCATTATCATCAATATCATTAGTCAACATACAGCTGACTATTTTCTGTAACTCTGCTACATTCTGAGGCATCTTTATAAAAAGACAGTCAAATTTACCATCATCCAAAACAACATGCTTAGCACCTCTAAGCTTGAATCCTGCTACAGAAAAGGAATTTGTGATCATGGCATAGATATAATCTCCGGTTATAACTATGCCGTCCATTTCAGCTTTAATCTTGTATGACTTAAAATTGGCAATACTCTTTAATGCCTCCACCATATAAGCAGAATGACCCATAACTTTCTTTAATGATTGTTTTGTACTGTAAGATATATCTGTAAACATACCAAAGGCAGCAATATATATAAAATACTTATCTTCCATACGACCTACATCGATGTAATACTTACTTCCTGAGATAATCTGTTTTGCCGCTTCCACAGGTTTTCGGGATATTTTCATACTTCTGGCAAAATCGTTTGTTGTACCCACTGGTATATATCCTATAGGAACCTTATTTTCTCCCATCTTCATATAACCACACACCGTATTTTCCAAAGTACCATCACCACCAGCACAAACAATCAAATCATAATTCGCACCATCGGCAATAACCTTTCTCTCAGCATCGTCTGGTCCCTTTGTCATATAAACTATAACTTCATATTCAGCCTCATTGAATAAACGTATTATCTCAAACAAGTCATTTTTTATAGCTGACTTACCAGCCTTCGGATTAATGATAAAAAGTAATTTCTTCATCAATACACCCCCATGTATTTGAAAAATTATATGCTTCTTCTTAAAAGATATGCATCTAGTCCTTTTTTTCTTAATTTACAGGACGGACAATCACCACATCCATCTCCCTTAATGCCATTATAACACGTAAGCGTCATGTTTCTAACTATATCAAACCCACCTAGTTTGTCTGCCATTTCCCAGGTTTCTTCTTTGCCAATCCACATCAGCGGTGTAATAAGATCAAAATCATAATCCATCGCCAAATTAAGTGTGGTGTTAAGCGATTTGATAAATACATCTCTACAGTCCGAATATCCGGAAAAATCACTTTGTGAAACACCTGTAATTATATCTGTTATGCCCTTCTGCTTTGCATATATAGCCACAAAGGTAAGAAATACCATATTACGTCCATCTACACAAGAGTTAGGAGTTCCTTCGTCTGGAGCATCCTTATCCACATCAATATCAGTTCTTGTCAAAGAATTTGGTGCCAGCTGATTAAGCAGGCTCATATCTAACACGGTGTGCTCCACACCATAGTGTTCACATATTTCCTTCGCACACTGAAGTTCTAAAATATGTCTCTGGTTATAATCAAAAGATACTGCATATACCTTCTCATAGTTTTTCATAGCCCAGAGCAAACAGGTAGTACTATCCTGTCCACCACTAAAAACCACAACTGCTTCTTTTTTATTTTTCATATAACCCTCCAATGCTACTTTAACAACATCATCAATCTGTTTTGAAGCTTAGCATCTTCCTTAAAGCTTCCCTTTAGAGTTGTAGTAAGAGTTTTTGCACTATTATTTTTGATTCCTCTAGCTGTCATACAACTATGAGAACCTTCAATAACAACTGCCACATCCATTGAACCCGTTACTTTACTCATAATGTAAGCAATATCAGCACCTATTCTTTCCTGAAGTTGAAGTCTTTTTGCAACCATATCAGCAATTCTCGCCACTTTACTAAGGCCAATAACCTTACCCTTAGGAATGTACGCCACAGATACTTTCATATCATACATAAGTGCCATATGATGTTCACAATAACTAAACACCTCTATATCTTTAACCAACACCATATCCTGACAGTCATTACTTGCAAGCTCAAAAGATTTGTCAAACATATCCGCTATCTCATCGTTAGTGTACTTCATACCTTCAAAAATTTCTTCATACATTCTGGCAACTCTATCCGGAGTATCCTTAAGTCCTTCTCTTTCCGGGTCATCTCCAAGAGCAACCAAAATTCCTCTTATATGTTCCTTTATTGCATCCTTATCTATAGCCATTTTAAACTCCTTTTCTGTTCGGCTCCCAGATATACTTATGAATCTGAAGCTGAAACCTAATATCATTCATGTTATTTTCTATCATAAAATTCACTATATCTTCAGGTTCAATCTGTCCAAAGGATGAGCTAAAATAAACTGCTACCCTTTTTACCAAATTATACTCCTCAATTATAGTTTTTGCTACCTGTAAATCATTTTTATCAGAAACCACAAACTTCACTGTATCACATTCTCGTAATACATCATAATTGCTCATAATCATCTTATCATTCATGCCACTGCCTAAAAGTTTGTAATCCATAGTAAAAGTAATATTATCTCCAATATTACAAAAAGGTTCTATGTCTACAGCACCATTAGTCTCGATTTCTATTCTAAGCTCTTTATCCTTGGATAAAAGCTTAAGTAGTCTGGAAATATTTTCCTGTAAAAGAGGTTCTCCTCCGGTTAAAGTAACATTTTTTACACCTGTATCTTTGATGTATGCATATATTTCTTCTTCACTTAATATCTCATAGGGTGCTTCCGGTTCATTTGCCCATTTGGTATCACAATAAACGCAATTTAAATTGCACCCGGCAAAACGTATAAAACAGGCTAGTTCTCCTGCACATCTTGCCTCTCCATTAATGCTTACAAACTTTTCAACTACTTTAAATCTACCCATATCCATCACCCTAATCCATGTAATAAGATGCACAATTATTTGGTGTCTCGTAAACTGTAGCTTTTAGAACTTTATAGCCTTTATTTTCCATTTCTGTATAAAAATATCTTGAAAAATTCTCTGCTGTAGGCCTAAAGTCCATCTCTTCAATTCTAAAATTCTCATCGGCCAACGCTTCCATAGTTTTGGATTTTAAGGTCCCCTTTTCTATTATGAAACAATGGTCAAGATATCCTGTTATGCTCTTTAAATCCTCTTTAAGCTTAGAAAAATCAACTATCATTCCACGAATATTTCCCTCATCTTTAAGCTCATTGCTCTTAACTTCTATTTCAACCTTCCATCTATGCCCGTGGATGTTGGCGCATTTTCCTTCATATCCGCTTAAAAAATGTGCACTATCAAAGCTTGCACTGGTTTTCAATGTATACATAGTTAATCTCCTTTCCAATATCTTAAACCCAAACATTTATAGTTTTTACAAATAAAAAAATCGTAAGTGCGACAAGGCACTTACGATTTTAAATCCTAAGTCTTGTCCTAGTTTTGTTTATAGACAGGATGGTACAAATGAACTGTCTTATGAAATTATACTCCTAAGAAGCTCTTAACAGTGTTAAGCATATCTTCCTTGTCACATACAGTATTGTGACGAACAGGAGCTGTTCTGATATCTTCAATTGCCTGTGGAATCTTAACCTTGGATAATCTGTTAAGTTCATCTACAAGTTCAAAATCTGTCTGCTTGTCATAAGCAGCATCTATAGAATTCATAACGCTTCTTGTAAACTTATATGGGCTTGCTGTTGACGCAATAACTGTTGGTGTCTTGTCACCTGTAGCGGCAACATACTTCTCGTAAACATTTGCAGCAACCGCTGTATGAGTATCCATAATATAATTATCAGACTCATATACCTTCTTAATAGTAGTAGCAGTCTCTTCCTCAGTTGCAAATCCACCAAAGAAATCTGCAAGCTTAGCTTTCATATCCTCTGTTATAGTATACTCACCGGCACCATTTAAAGCTAACATAAGCTCCTTATTCTTAACTGCATCATTTCCAGCAATCTTGTAGATAAGTCTCTCAAGGTTACTTGAAATAAGAATATCCATAGATGGTGATGTAGTAAGAATAAAGTCTCTATTTCTGTTATAGTTACCTGTTTCAAAGAAATCGTACAATACCTTATTCTCATTTGAAGCGCAGATAAACTTCGCAATAGGAAGACCCATTTCCTTAGCGTAATATGCCGCTAAGATATTACCAAAATTACCGGTTGGAACCACTACATTAATCTTATCTCCAGCCTTAATATCTCCGCTGGCTACAAGTCTTGTATAAGCATATACATAATAAACAATCTGTGGTACCAAACGTCCAATATTGATAGAGTTAGCAGAC